>JAISDH010000393.1 GCA_031264975.1 Bacteroidales bacterium | reverse complement strand
GCTATCGACCTGTCGGGGATTTGCTCGGAAGTAACCGTCTTTGAATTTCTCGATGAGTTAAAAGCCGACAAGGTATTGCAGGAAAAAGCAAAAAGCCAACCCAATATAAAGATAATCCTCAGCGCCCAAACCACCGAAGTGATGGGTAACGGCGAAAAAGTAACCGGAATAAAAGTAAAAGACAGAGTAACAGGACAAGAATACATAAAGGAACTCGATGGCATCTTTGTACAGATCGGCCTCACCCCGAACAGCGGAATATTTAAAGAGATAGTCAACACCAACCGTTTCGGAGAAATTGAAACAGATACGCACTGCCGCACAAACGTCCCCGGAATCTATGCCGCCGGCGATGTGGCAACAACCCCCTACAAACAAATAATCATAGCCATGGGAGATGGAGCCAAAGCCGCCCTGAGCGCCTTTGAAGACCGCATACGCGGCGCCCTGGCGTAATAAGATAGCAATAGGAAAGTGATCACCGGAGGCCTTCGCATTAATTTCTCAGACATCCTAATGCGTTACCTGTTTCTTTATCGTCAGATAGTATTCAGATAACAGATTTTCCTTGGAAGAAGAAAGGTTTCGGCATATTTCGACGGTGGTGCTGATGGGTACGTCGATTTATTGTCGAAATCGATCTGTTATTATCTGATTTACAATCTTTTGCGTATCGATAATAGCTCTATAGCAGTTAATTTTGTAACCTGCAAAAAGAGTTAATTATAACAGACGTGAAAGTGGGTTTCTACCTTAAACGTAAGACCTCATATCAGACCCGCTCCCAAGCCGCAAATAAATCAAAGTAAAGGTTTAAAGAGATAATCTGGGAGTGACATTCAAATATTTCGTATCTTTGAATGCAGATGAGGAATTTAATGTTATTTCTATCGAGATAACAGAGATTTGAAGATATCTACGTATATTTGCAAATTAAAATGGATTTGAAAGAATACAATCTAAGTTTTAAGGGTTATTGGCTAGACAACAACCGACCAGAACTTCCCGATTTTTCAGGAAGTTATTTGGTGTACAAGTGTGTTTATAATCAAGAAGCGAACACTGTTAAGCTTCTTGAATTGATGTATATTGGACAAGCGGAGAACATTCGTGACCGCATCGAAAAACATGAAAAACGAGATGTTTTCTTAAAAGAATGCAAGAATGGTGAAACTTTATGTTATTCTGCGGCCGAAGTAGAAAAAGACAGTTTAGATATTGTGGAAAATGCTTTAATCTTTGCCCAACAGCCTAAATTGAATGATGCTTGTAAAGATAAATTTAATTATGATCCTGCGGAATTTCATTTGGAGGGGGAATGCTCCTTTATGCAATATTTGAATTTTAGAATAAACTAGACAATGGCAGACAAACAAGCACAACCTAAATCTCGGGTCAATGAGATTTCTGCCAAATCGATAGCATGGGAAGATGACGCTGACAGGTTGATTCTATATGCTGATATTATGGGCTTTTCTCACAGAGTAACGAAGAACAACCATAACGACTTGAAAACAGAGTTATTGAAGTTTAAACAAGCATGGGAGAATAGAATAAAGCCCCTGCAAACGGGTGGACATCTTAGAAGTGTTCAGTTTTCGGATTCAACTCTTATTGTTGTAAATGGCACTGACGAGAAAATGTTTAATCTAATTAGCAAAGCAGCAATATGTCTGATGCAATCAGCGATAAGTCTTGGATTTCCAATAAAAGGGGTACTCGCACAAGGAAATTTTACTTATGATAAGGAGAATCAGATTTACTTTGGATTACCATTGGTTGAAGCCTATCAGTTACACGAGGAGATATATTACTATGGAATCGTTGTGCATCATTCTGCGGAACAAACAGTGAAGAAATATATGGGGGAGAAAAAGCCATATACAAAAACAGAGGTAAACTTAAAGAAAGGTAAAACATCACATTATCATCTCTCTTGGCACCTTCTGGATAAAAAATTGAGTCCTGGTAATATTAAAGAATCAGTAAATAAATGGCTTGATAAAATAGAAGAAAGTGTTTCAGGAGCTCCTCGTATTTATGTAGATAACACAAGAAAAGTTGTAGATAGTGATGATAATGAATGGCAAACTATAAGTGCAGAAAATTCGTAGACTATTTATGAATTACAGTCCCTTCGCCAGTTGTTCGCAAAGGTGCTGTATTGAATAAGATATGCAAGGTCGTAGCTGCTTCGCGGTTCTAATCTTGCATATCTTTTTTAAATACAGAGCATTAAACGCTACCAACGGGCAATGGGATAGTGCGGCAAGAGAAGTCCAAAACAGCACGAGGGTAAAAAGATCTGTCGAGAATGAGTACAATTTCGAGAGGAATGTTTATCTCCGTTACCGGGAGTTATTTGACACTATTGCACCGCTAAACATCGAAATAAAAACGGTCCCAAATCGTTACCTAAGTCCTCTCGAAGTCCGGCGAACAGACTGTTAGCAAATGATTTATAATCACACTGTTCGTTTTCACATAAATAGTGTTTTTAATCGTATTATCACTTTAACAGATTAAAGTTAGAGCAAAGATTTAATTTATGCGTCAGAAATTCTCACCTCATACATAAAATGAAAGGGAACTTTAGGGCTCCCTTTCTTATTTTTCCTGATTAAATGAGGTTAAATAGAATCAAGTGAAATGAAACGTTACGAATAAATGTTCAAATTCGCCGTAAAGTTAGGCACTTTTTGCTTACTCCGGCTCTTTTTTGTTTCTATGTCCGACGATTTGCCGTACGGGATGTTTTGCTTATCGAAACTCATCATTCTTTTCCCCTCTAATTAGAAGAACAATCTTGCCGGCCATCTTGTTCATATCGCGGTAAGAACCTTGCAATTTGAACGGGGAGTTTGTACGATACGCATCCTGCATGGCGGTGCTTGCTATATAATTCTGATATACTTTCAGAACGACATCCCGCACGAGTAGGCTTAATGTCCGGAACTGCCTATTACATCACCCAAACTATAAATATCAGCGTGGTTGGCAAGCATATCGGGTATCTGAAATATTTTGGTATTCCGCTGGCCGACTTTATCGAAAAGGATTTATTGGTTAACGAATTGTTGTATTACGATACAGAGTTGGTGCTGGAAACGGAGAAGCTCAAACTAAACCAACAATTGGGGCTCACCTGCAAAAACCTGTGTTTTTATCGCCTCATTCAGGTAGTTTGCGTATACTGCTTCCACCTTCCAACATATGCCTGAAACCCGCTTTCAAAGCGGGATATAAGGTGAAACGTCGTCCTTCCACCCGTAAAGTTTCCTTTCACCGCTCACCGATTGACAATTCACAACCTGAGCTCGGTATAACCAGTGAGTGTTCCTTCAAAAATCCGTTTCGGATTTCTGTTTTCACCCCACAATTATCCCCATACAAGTACTTTTTTTACTTCTTCTTTCAGCTTTCAGCCGGCTTGTAAATGATTGTGTATAAATGGATATGACTGAAAGAACAACCCTTCAGTTTCGTTTCAGCCGGAAATCAGAGTAGAGCGAAAAGAAAAAAAGTCTTCCCAATGATATAAAAAAGTCTTCTCAATGGTTTACTGAAGATATCGTACTGTTTTTCCAAAGACTTCGTGATGTTTTACTCAAGACATCGTGATGATTTTTTTTTGAAGGAACGCTCACTCTTTCGCCAACCCATATTTTTTGGCTGAAAGCAAACTGAAGGCTCGTTCTTTCAGCCATATCCATTTATACACAATCATTTACAAGCCGGCTGAAAGCTGAAAGAAGAGGTAAAAAAAATACTTGTATGGGTAGATAATCCTTCCTTAATCCTACTATCTGCTTATCCCGAACGTAAGCGAATAGGTGGAAGGGCGACGTTTCACCCTGCTTCCCGCTTCTGGAAAGGGTTTCAAGCATATGATGAAAGGTGGAAGCAGTATACGTAAACCACCTGAATGGGGCGATAAAAACAGGATTTTGCAGGTGAGCCACAATTGGTCCGTATCCCCTATATATACCTATATTATATATAAACGATTTTGCCTCGTAGTACAAAAACGAAGATTTTATCAATGACCTCCCCCATATTATACTGCCGGTAAACTCCCGATTCAGGCAGATAGCGCTGGAAGTAGGCAATCAGGAAGCGCTGCCTTTGGGATTCGATTTCCACACCGGATACATCCTAATTTACGAACAGGTAGTAAAAGAAAACGCCTACCAAATTGTAACCAAATTAGGAAGAAGGCCTGAAAATCTACGTATACAAAGAATAAGACGGCACAATCACGCTGTCCCTGAACGATTGAATAAATTATCCGTTCGACATGGACTCGGACAATCCGTACTAGGTACTGAAAGCGCTATATACATAATACGCGACAACCGGCATCAGGAGGAATTTGTGCATTGCAGACTGCCGTACAAATTCTATGACTTCGGCGCAAGCGGAGCGCAGCCCAAGGTATTGGCTATATTAGAGGACTGCGTAGTAGTTCAACTCGCTACGAAGTTGAGTAGGAGGGGATGACTTGCTCTACCTACCCTGGACTGCGCTTCGCTTGCGCCGAGGTTGTAAGGAATGTATCTATGTCGTCTAGTAATTGAATATATTCACTTTCATTGTCTTCATGACAAGGCACATGTTTTAATTCATTATAAGTTTTATGTTTAAAGTGAAAATGTTGATTTGTTTTAGAAGATAATAGCTTAATAATTTCTTCAAACTTTCTTTGAGCATTTTTACTTTTATTCGAAAAAGCATAAAATAGATTACCTTCATTAAAATCTTGTAATGTGTATATGGGATCTTCAGTAGACATACATTGCTGAATATCAACATTAATTCTATGACTTTCAAAATATTTTACTGGCAAATGCCAACCAGGACGATCCGGCATATCCCAAATAAAAACAGAATGCTTTTGTCCGTTTTCCTTTGAGTAAGCTAAAAATGATTGCGCCCCAATACAAATAGCAAAGGCACCCAAAATATTTTCACCAGCCAGCCTATTATATATATGTTTAATATCTTCTTTACTTTGAGATAATGAGAATTTAAATTTTTTCCCCTCAAATTCTGAAAAATTATCTTGCCCTGAAAAAGAACATAACAGTACTCTCCTGTTTTTCGATAAGCTAGTACAGAGTTTTCGATAAATATTAAAGCGATAATTCGGGTTATGAGAGAATATGCCAGCAGCACTAGGAAAGACTAGCAAACAAGAATCATTTTCTTTTTTTTCGCCAAATTCAAATATCCTAATATCAACACTCTTATTTTCTATTCTTTCACTTTTTCGATAATTGTTGGCAGAAATATAGTTTTTTATAATGGAATCTATCTTTTCACAACATTGATCATCAGAGTCTGTAGTTTTGATTTCTTCTGAAATTTCTTTTAGCGTAAAATATAAATCTAAAGAATCATAATTAGTAAATAAAGATATAACATCAAACTTTTCTTTTTGTATAGTAATCAGTTTTTCAACAAGTATTCTGAACTCTGGAGTAAGGCTATGATAGCCATTTGACTCTATGACATTATTCTCTAAGTTTAACTCATTGAATGGTGGATGTAGAAAAAACAATAAAGATCTATGTTTCCCACTCGATTCCGTCAATATACAATTCTGAAATATTTCATTCAACAAATAGACATTTTTCTTGCATTTATACTGAGAATTATCATAATAAAGACATATTTCACTCAAGAATAAAAAATACTCTTTGATCATTTGACTAAATTCTCGTTCGTAAATATCTCCATCCTTAGCATATGTAATAATACGATTGAAAAATAAACTAAGTTCATTCTTTCCATTACTCCAAGTAAGATTAAACGGATTAAGGATATATAATTCAAACTCTTTCTCTGACTCTAATAACGATTTAATGTGTTTTTTAAAAATATTGTATTTCCCTCTTGTTTTCTTGTTGATGAATCCGAAAGAAGGGAATGGCAATATTAATTTTACAGTTTTTCCATTCTCAACAGAATCTTCTAAAATCTCTATGGTTTTCTCAAATAATTCAACAAAACCATTTGTCTGACCAACAAATTCATTGTTAAGATTTTTCTGTAATTCTAATATTTCTACAGAGGAATTTTCAATAATTGTAGCAGAAGATTTTATTGATACAATAGAATCTTCAATAGTTTTTGAACTGAAGAAAGATATAATATATGCAATAATAGATAAAAGTATTGCTAAGACGGATATGGGAAACGATGCATCTGTAAAACCGATTACTTGAGCAATCAAGAAAACTAAAGTTGCAGATATTGTTGCATAAAAAATAAATTCAAATATATAGTTTGCTTTTTTATTCATTTGTTTTAAATTTAGAATACAATAAGTCAATGAGTTGATTAATAAAATAACCCATAAATCCAGTAACAACAATAAAAGCATATAGTTTATTCCAGTCATATTGGTCGCGAGCGGAAACGATAGCACCTCCAACGCCAGATTCTGTACCAACATACATTTCCGCAATCACAATTAATGCAACAATAAGAGAACCTGTTATCCTTAATCCAGAAAATAAATAATTAATAATTTGAGGAATTAGATAGAATTTAAAAATATCATTTTTATTTATTTTCATATTTTCCCATATATTATTTTGATTATCTATTACATGCCGTAAAGAATCAGCAATATTCAATGATAATATTAAAGTTGCAAAATAGATCGCAATTATGACTTTTGTTGAATCACCTAAGCCTATAAGAATTAAAAAAATCGGGAACAGTGTCGCTGGAGGAATGCTTCTTAAAAAATCCCAAAATGGTCTAAAAAGAGAGTATACTTTTGATTTATATCCTAAAAACGTTCCTATTGCAAAACTTAACATTAATACAACAAGAAAAGAAATCGTAATTTTCACGAGAGTGTTCCCAAATGGGATCCAAAAATTTATGTCAAGTAAATAGTTGTATAATGTATTTAATATTTCTGATGTAGAGGGGAAAAAAACTTTTTGAATATCAAAAAGTCTTATGCAAAAAAAACGCAAAACTTCCCAGAATAATACAATCAAAATTATTGCAAATAAGAATCTAAAAATATTTTCAATTATCTTGTTTCTTTTAAACATAATTTAATGAAGTTAGTGTCAATTTTTCTTTCTAATAAAAAAATATCATCAATTATATATTCATTTTTTTTGATAAATATTTTGTTGATTGAAGGGTTGAAAAATACAAGATGATCACTAATATATTGCAAGGAGGAAAAATCATGCAATACGATGAATAGTATAGCATTATTTGACTTAATGTATTGCTTTATTCTTATTAGTTTTTGAGATGTATTATCAAAATCTAATGATGAAAATGGTTCATCAAAAAAAAGAAAGTCAAAATTATATGATGTGATTAAATCTATAGCAAATACCTGTTTTTCTCCACCACTCAATTTTCTAAAATGATATTTCTTTTGGATGGTTCTTAAAAAGTCGCTATTATTTTTATTCTGTGAATAATTATTGTTAAATATTTTAATCATTTTAGATGGTGTTAGCCATGGTAATAATAATTCCTCTATTTTCTGTGGAATTACAGCTATTTTCTCATCAGAATTGTTTATCTTATTTGAATTAATATCTCTTATTATAGAAGGTATATTTGAGTTAATATCTTGGAGTATTTGATTTAATAATGTAGTCTTTCCAATACCATTAGGACCGAATATACCATAAATATTTGAAGGCAAAAATCTATAACCAAGAGGAATTTCAAATTCTCTTTGAGAATGTATAGAAAGTGTGTTTTTTGCAAATTCAATCATTTCTCTTTGCAATAAATAAAATTTGTATGATCCACAGTTGATGAAACTATGTTATTTATATGTAAAAACGCTAAAAACTTTGTAAGTGTTTCATGATTAATTTCACAACCAGATTTCCATTCAGGTAAATTACTACCCGAAAGATTTCCTTCTGTGACTCCTATGAATTTCTCTCCAAGTTTTATGGCTTCAGCCTGATCTTTTTCAATAAAATCTACCGCGTTTTTTAGTGCTGTTTGAATTTTCTCTGCTACTTCAGGATATTTTAAATAAAATTCTCCATTTATAGCGCAAACACCTACGGGTATCTCCTCTAAAACATATTGAGCCAAAAGGGCATCATCTATAATTTTATAATTTGGATTCTTTTTAGCTTCGCTCAATTGAGGTTCAATTGCGTAGATGGCATCTAATTGTCCTTTATCTAGTAATTGAAAAGCCTCTGCTGGAGCAACTAAAGTTTGCCTATATGATAAATTTTTATTTTGCGCAATCATGTCTAAATACACTTTTACTGTAGAGGCAGGATAACAACCAATTGATTTTCCATTGAGTTGCTCAATAGTCCCTATATCTGAATCTGCCTTAACTACAATTCCATCTTGATATCTACTTTTTGTCAACACATTGAAATATAGGGCATACAAATTCCCCGGCAACATATTATTATTTTCGAAGAACATTTCAGACCCTAAAGCAGAACAAATTTTTATCTTCCCACTAGTAATAGCATCTCTCATATTATTAGTGGTAGACATTTTTTGTAAAACAATATTAAGTCCTTCATTTTTAAAATAATCATTTTGAAATGCGACCATTAAAGGTAAATTTACCATTAATGGAGAATATCCTACTTGTATGGAAGACAAATCTTTTTTCTTCTGTGCCGTTTCGTCTTTGTTTTGATTATGATTTCTAAAGAATATAAACCCTATCGCTATTACAACGCCTATAATAACAGAAACAAATATTTCTCTACCTTTTTTCATGTTTGTTATTTTTTAATTAAAATTGCATGCAAAAGTAAGTAGAAAAAGGTATATGGCAAAATTATAGTTTCATGTTTTTCAACAACTTTGCATAATCCGCTTGCAGCCTCTTTCTTATCAAGCTCTTTTGTTACTTTTACAAAATCTCTCCGTCTACTTCCTACCGGGAAATGAAGGAAGTGAAATAGAACTGGGCGCCCGGCGAAGAAAAGAAATTCCGAAAAGTTTGTAAAAACGAAAAGTTTACGGAATTTTGCATTTCCGAAAACTTTGCAAAAACATAAACTTTTCGGAATTTCATCGTATGGTAAAAAGAGAATTATATTTATCGCAATTACGCGAACTAAGGGATGTTCAGATAATTAAAGTCGTAGCAGGCGTGCGCCGCTGCGGGAAGTCAACGCTTCTCGAACAGTTTCGGGACGAACTGGCTGCGACGGGCGTACCCGCAGTTAATATTCAGCATTACAACCTGGAGGAACCGGAGAATACGCTTGTTGAACATTGGCGTGATTTTTATTTCCACATAAAAAATGCGCTTTCGAACGAAGGGATGAATTACATTTTCCTTGACGAAATTCAAATGCTCGACAATTTCGAACGGTTACTTGACGGATTGCACATCCTGAAGAACGTAGACCTGTATGTAACCGGCAGTAATGCCTATCTGCTTTCGAGTGAGTTGGCAACCATCCTTACCGGGCGGGCGATTACACTCGAAATGTATCCTTTTTCGTTTGCAGAATATGTGGAATTTCAGCATATCGACAAACCCAACGATACGGATTTGGTCGATTATCTGCAAACCGGTGGCTTTCCACAAGCATTGGAATTACTCAAAATCAGCCGTTCCGCTTACGAAAACTATCTAAAAGGGCTGTATGGAACTATTCTGGAAAAAGATATAAAACCACGAAATGCCATTTACAACGAAACGGCATTTGAAAACCTCACCCGTTTTCTGTCCGATTCCATAGGCAGCCCCGTTTCGACAAGCAGTATCACCAAGTATTTTATTCACACTAATGACAATCTCGACGATAAAACAATCAGCCGCTATATCTCGATACTGAATAAAAGCTATTTGTTTTATCATGCCAACCGTTTTGATCTGAAAGGTAAAAAAATACTGAAAACGCAAGGAAAGGAATACATTGTCGATACCGGATTCCGTAATGTTCTTCTGGGGCGGGAAAACCTGTCGGATTTAGGACATATCCTCGAAAATGTGGTTTATTTTGAACTTCTGCGGCGCAGGAACACCCTTTGGATTGGTAAAAATGCAGCACAGGAAATAGACTTTGTGGCAAAAGACACGAACGGCTATACGCATTATTATCAGGTTTGCCTCACCATGCGCGAAGAAAGCACGCGCGAACGGGAGCTTTCACCCTTTATGAAGCTGAAAAACCATCATCCGAAAACCATCATCTGCCTCGACCCCGAAGAACCGACATACAATGGAATTGTGCAGCGCAACGCCACAAAATGGCTATTGGGAGGTTATGGTTTGCACTGATTTACTTTTTTAGTTCTTATCTTTGCAGCGCTAAAAATGAGGTAATATATAATGTATATTGATTTAGAGAAGAAAGAGGTGTTGAAACATCTGTCGTCGGAGCCGTTCCGGATTATTTCGGAAACAGCGGGGCGGTTGGGACTGGAGGCTTATGTTATCGGAGGATATGTGCGCGATATTTACCTGCGCCGGGCGTCGAAGGATATTGATATTGTAACCGTTGGCAGTGGTATTGAATTGGCGGAGGCAGTTGTAAGGGCCTTGGGCAGGTCGGCCCGTTTATCTGTTTTTAAGAATTTCGGAACGGCGCAGATTAAGAGCGGAGGATTGGAAATAGAGTTTGTCGGGGCGCGCAAGGAATCGTACCAGCGCAACAGCCGCAAGCCGATTGTGGAAGACGGCACGCTTGAAGACGACCAGAACCGACGCGACTTTACCATCAACGCCCTGGCGCTTTGCCTCAATAAAGAGCGGTACGGCGAACTGATAGACCCTTTCGACGGTCTGCGGGATATGGAATATCAAACCATCCGCACGCCGCTCAACCCGGATATTACCTTTAGCGACGACCCGCTGCGGATGATGCGCGCCGTCCGGTTTGCTTCACAACTGGGCTTTTATATCGACCCGGATACCTTCGATGCGATTGAACGTAACAAGGAGCGGATACACATTATTTCCGAAGAGCGGATTGTGGATGAGCTGAATAAAATCATTCTTTCGCCCAAACCCTCCGTGGGGTTTGAATTATTGGATATGTCGGGTTTGTTACCCCTTATCTTCCCCGAGCTAAGTGCGCTTAAAGGCGCCGAAACGCGTGAAGGTATCGGGCATAAAGATAACCTGGCGCATACCTTGATGGTGCTCGACCGGCTGAGCCGTTATACCGATAACCTATGGCTTCGCTGGAGCGCTTTGCTGCACGATATTGCTAAACCGGCCACCAAGCGCTGGGATAACCGCCTGGGGTGGACGTTCCACAATCACAACTTTGTAGGAGAGAAAATGATACCGGGTATTTTCCGGCGGATGAAGCTTCCCATGAACGAGAAAATGAAGTATGTGCAAAAGATGGTAAACCTGCATATGCGCCCCATCAACCTGGCGGATGAAGACGTGACCGATTCGGCTATCCGCCGCCTGTTGTTTGACGCCGGCAACGATATCGACGACCTGATGCTGCTGTGCGAAGCGGATATCACCAGCAAGAATCCCGAAAAAGTACGCCGTTTCCTGAATAACTTTCGCCTGGTAAGGGAAAAACTGGCCGAAATAGAGGAGAAAGACCGCATACGCAACTTCCAGCCTCCCGTCAGCGGCGAGGAAATTATGAAGACGTTCGGATTATCCCCTTCCCAGCCGGTGGGAGTTATCAAAGAAGCGATCAAGAACGCTATCCTCGACGGTGAAATACCGAACGAGTACGAAGCCGCCCGCCGCTTTATGCTGAAACGGGCTGAGAAGATGGGGTTGACGCCCGTTTAAGCGTTCAGGCGTGTAACGGTCTTCACCCCTTTGACCGTTTTTATTTTCCCGATCAATATCCCTAATGCGTTTGTGTCTTTTACCAGCACGGTGAAATGCCCCTGGAAGAAGCCGTCTACCGAATCGATATGGAGCGAACGGAGGGATACGCCGGCTTCCTTACTGATGACCGAGGTGATATTGGT
>JAISDH010000389.1 GCA_031264975.1 Bacteroidales bacterium | reverse complement strand
GTGTGTGTGTGTGTGTGTGTGTGTGTGTGTGTGTGTGTGTGTGTGTGTGTGTGTGTGTGTGTGTGTGTGTGTGTGTGTGTGTGTGTGTGTGTGTGTGTGTGTGTGTGTTACAGAAATTTTAGACATAGAAATAGCAACAGCAAAGGAAGCAGGAGCATAGCTCGCGCCTTTTTCTGTAGTGATATAAAAATTTTGGCAATTTTGCCTGTCCTGTATTCGTTGTAAACCCATTTCCGTACTAATAAAAATTTTCATATATATAACCAATAAATTCGAACACTGCAAAGATAACACAATTTTTTGGATAAAATTGTATTTAGGCGAAATTTTCTTTTTGATTCTCTTTTTTGTCTGAACCAGAATTCACAGGATTATAGGATGAGCAGGATAAATAATCAGGATAATCATATAAATCATAGTTCAGATAATAGGCACGCAGATAACACAGATTTTAAAAGATGACCACAGTTTTTTTTTCTTATCTGCGAAATCCTTTAAATCTGCGTCATCTGCGTGCTGCTCACGGCTTGCCTGCCTGTTGCTTGCAGCTTGTTGCCTGTTGCCATCTTCCCTTCGTCCTTTCGTCCTTTCGTCCTTTCTTGGCTTGCCTGCTTGTTGCTTGCAGCTTGTTGCCATCTTTCCTTCATCCTTTCGTCCTTTCGTCCTTTCGCCCTTTCGCCCTTTCGCCCTTTCGCCCTTTCTTGGCTTGCCTGCCTGTTGCTTGCAGCTTGTTGCCTGTTGCCTTTTGACATAAGAAAAACATTTCCAGCAAAGTATCGTGTTTGGTTAAAAAAAAAGTCAAAGAAAAGGCAAATGTTAAAGAAAAAAATGATTATTTTGGCGTTCTGAAAATTGAGTGTTAAATAACGAGTAAATATGGGGTTTACTAATTATAAAAGAACGGTTTACGGGTTTTTGAATATTTTTGTTTTTGTGATGGGTTTCCTGCTTTTTCTGCCAAATGCGAAAGCAGACGCGCCTCTACACGAAGAAAAGCCTTCCGGTTTGGACGTCGGAGGATTGATTATTGAGCATGTTGTAAATTCATACGAATGGCATATTATTACCGTCAAGGATAAACATTATTCAATACCTCTTCCGGTAATTATTATTGACGGAGAAGGGTTGCATGTCTTCTCCTCTAAACATTTTCATCATGGGCATGAATCTTATATGGGATATGCTATATGTCAGGAAAAGGGAGCGCAGAAAGGCAGGATTATCAAAGTGGATGAATCCGGAAATAGAGACGTCTCTGCATCGTTTCTTGATATTTCTATCACGAAAAATGTCCTTTCTCTTTTATTGAGCGTTTCTTTTATCGCGGTATTATTCATTTCCATCGCAAGAGGATATAAAAAGCGCGGCGTTCATGCACCCAAAGGGGCTGCCCGGGTTATAGAACCGGTAATTTTGTTTGTTAGAGATTTAGCTTCTTCGGCAGTTGGGAAAAGGTATGAGCGTTATTTGCCTTATTTGTTGACGATTTTCTTTTTTATTCTGTTCAATAATCTTTTAGGACTGATTCCTTTTTTCCCCGGAGGCGCCAATCTTACAGGAAATATTAGCGTAACGCTCGTTTTGGCGCTGTTTACATTTATTATAACCAATGTAAGCGGTAATCGAGATTATTGGAAACATATTTTCAGTACGCCCGGCGTTCCCTGGTGGTTAAAGATTCCTATTCCCCTGATGCCTTTAGTAGAAATAATAGGCGTATTTACAAAACCTATTGTTCTCATGATTCGTTTGTTTGCCAATATCACGGCAGGGCATATTATTTGTTTAGGATTTATTTCGTTGATATTCATATTTGGAAATATGTCCTCTATTGCAGGATTTGGAATTTCTCCGATATCGGTCTTCTTTTATATGTTTATGACGATATTAGAGTTGCTGGTTGCATTTATTCAGGCGTTTGTTTTTACGCTGCTATCGGCGATATATATTGGCATGGCAATTGAAGAACATCATCATGATATACATGAAATAAAACATTCTATAAGTGAAGTAAAGTAAATATAAAATAAATATAATATTAATCAAATTAAAAAATTGAAATTATGGCATTAGCAACCATTTTATTAGAAGGATTAGCACAGATGGGCGCAGGTATTGGCGCAGGTATTGCGGCGATTGGCGCAGGTATAGGTATTGGAAATATTGGTAAAGCGGCATTGGAATCCATTGCACGGCAGCCGGAAGTAAGCGGAGATATTCGTACAAACATGATTATTGCAGCAGCGCTTATTGAAGGGGTTGCATTGTTTGCCGTGGTTGTTTGTATCTTGATACTTTTTGTATAAACGTACGTTTCAAAACATTGGATTGTTTTAGTATGTAAAAGAATAATTTCTTTTGGGTATCATATTAAAGAACAATTTGTAATATAAAAATGTAGAATATATGGAACTTATAAATCCGGATGTAGGGCTTATTATATGGATGACGGTATCGTTTCTGATATTGCTTTTTCTTTTGGGTAAATTTGCATGGAAGCCTGTTTTGAAGATGCTTAACGAGCGGGAAGAAAAGATAAACATGGCATTGAATGAAGCAAATTTGGCAAAAGAAGAAATGAAGCAACTCGCAGTTAATAATGAACGCTTGCTTATGGCGGCAAAAGATGAACGCGACGCTATTTTAAACGAAGCCCGCAAGGTAAGTCAGAAAATGTATGATGATGCGAAAAGAAAAGCACAGGAAGAAAGTCAGCGCATTCTTGTTTCTGCAAAAGAAGATATCAATATCGAAAAACAAAAAGCAATTACAGATATTCGAAATATGATTGCGGAAATTTCACTTGAGATAGCAGAAAAAGTTATTGAGCAGGAACTTTCCGATAAACAAAAGCATCAACAATATATTTCTAAACGTATAGAGACACTGAACTTTAATTAAATCCTGTATGAGAAAGCCAAAGTTAGCGCGTCGATATGCAAAAGCATTCTTTGAATTTTCGCAGGAACAGGATAAGGTGGAAGATATCGTTAAGGATATTCGTTTGATTGATGAAGTATGCACGGAAAACAGAGAGTTTAGAACGATTATTTGCAGTCCGATTGTTCGGCTGGATAAAAAGATTGACATTGTCAATGAAATTTTTAAATCCAGAGTAAATAAAATTACTTTGCAATATCTAACCCTGATTTTCAAAAAAGGGAGAGAATATCAGTTAGACCTTATTTGTCAGGAATATGACAAATTATACAGGGCATACAAGCATATTGTTACGCTTTATGTAGAAAGTGCGGAAGTCTTGGAAAAAGAGATTATTGAAATTATCCGGCAAAAGGTGAAAACATACCTTGAAATGGAAATAGAAATCGTTGAACAAATTAATCCCAAACTTATTGGAGGCGTTCGGTTACAGTTCAATAATTATTTATTGGATGCAAGTATACAAGGATATATGGATAAGCTTCGGAAAGAACTTGTTGATAAAAGTTATGAAGTTAGTTTTTAAAGTAAGAAAAATAGAAAATAAATTATAACCATGGGAGAAATAAAACCGTCGGAAATTTCTGCAATCATCAGGCAGCAACTTTCCGGATTTACCAAACAGAGCAGTTTAGAAGAAACCGGCGTTATTTTGGAAGTAGGAGACGGCATTGCACGAGTGTATGGGCTTAGCGACGTCCAGTCGGGAGAATTAGTATATTTCGAGAAAGACGATATTTACGGTATCGTATTAAACCTGGAAGATGATAATGTAGGGATTGTATTATTGGGAGAAGCAAGAAACCTGAAAGAAGGGGATATGTGCAAACGAACCCAACAAATTGCATCCATTGACGTTAGTGAACAAATGCTCGGAAGAGTTATTGACACGCTGGGGATTCCTATTGATGGAAAAGGACCTATCGGTGGAGAGAAATATACGTTGCCTTTGGAGCGGAAAGCTCCGGGAGTAATCTTTCGCCAACCGGTAAAAGAACCTCTACAAACAGGAATTAAAGCCATTGACGCCATGATACCCATTGGTAGGGGACAGCGCGAGTTAATTATCGGCGACCGTCAACTTGGTAAAACAGCCATTGCCATTGATACCATTATCAATCAAAAGGAATTTTACGATAAAGGGGAACCGGTATATTGCATTTACGTGGCTATCGGACAAAAAGGGTCTACTATCGCCAATATTGTAAAAACGTTGACCGATTACGGGGCAATGGACTATACGGTGATAGTTGCGGCAACAGCGTCCGACCCTGCGGCAATGCAATTTTATGCTCCTTTTGCAGGGGCGTCTATCGGAGAATATTTTAGAGATACGGGACGCGCCGCTTTGATTATATACGACGACTTGTCAAAACAAGCTGTTGCATATCGAGAAGTTTCGTTGTTGCTTCGTCGTCCTCCGGGTCGTGAAGCCTATCCGGGCGATATTTTTTATCTGCATTCCCGTTTGCTGGAAAGAGCCGCCAAAATTATTGAAGCGGACGACATTGCCAAAAATATGAACGACCTTCCCGAATCTTTACAACCGATTGTCAAAGGAGGAGGTTCTCTTACCGCTTTGCCTATTATCGAAACGCAGGCGGGAGACGTTTCGGCTTACATTCCTACCAATGTCATTTCTATCACGGACGGTCAAATATTTTTGGAAGGCAATTTATTCAATGCAGGGATTCGTCCTGCCATCAATGTAGGGATTTCCGTCTCAAGGGTTGGAGGGAATGCTCAAATTAAATCCATGAGAAAAGTGGCGGGTACGTTAAAATTAGACCAGGCTCAATATTCCGAATTACAATCATTCGCCAAGTTCGGTTCCGATATTGACGCGACTACGCAGGCTGTATTAGACAAAGGCGCGCGAAATGTTGAAATATTGAAACAACCGCAATATACCCCCTACAGAATAGAAAATCAGATTGCGATTATCTATTGTGGAACAAAAGGATTGTTGCAGAAAGTACCTGTTCGCAGCATTGCAGACTTTGAAGCCGAATATCTGTTGAATTTATCGGAAAACCATACCGACCTGTTAGAACAACTAAAGAATGGTATCTTTGACGACCAAATTGGAAAAACGCTGGAATCGGTTTGCCGGGAAATTGCGCGTAAATACGAAAAATAATGTATCAATTCTGACAGAATAAAATATGGCAAACTTAAAAGAGATACGAATCCGCATAGCTTCTGTACAATCAACTCAAAAGATTACCAGTGCAATGAAAATGGTATCTGCCGCAAAATTACGGCGTGCACAGATTGCCATTCAAAAACTGCGTCCTTTTGCGAATAAATTGAATGACATATTTTCTCATATCACAACGGCTGAAGAAAATGAAACCAATCCTTTGGCAGAAATACGTCCCGTTGAAAATGTCATTATCGTATTGATTGCATCCAACAAGGGATTGTGTGGAGGCTTTAACAATACGGTGATTAAAGAATGTGAATCTTTATTGAAATCACAATATTCGGCATTGTATCAGAAGGAGAAAATACAGTTTATTGGCATTGGGAAACGAATGAGTGATTACATCAGGACAAAGAAATATCCTGTATACGGATTTTATGATGAATTTACAAGCGCTCCTTCTTATGAATCCATTTCACATCTTGCAGAAGAGTTGATGGACAAATTTACAGGGAAGAAAGTAGATAAGGTGATAATCATCTATAATGAATTTAAAAATGCGGCAACCCAAATACTGATTAATACCCAGTATTTGCCTATCCAATCCGCGCAAAATGATACAAGCAATTTGAAAAACATTGATTACATTTTTGAACCTGAGAAAACAAAATTGTATGAAATGATTATGCCCAAGATAATGAAAATAAAATTATACAAGGCTGTTTTAGATTCTATTGCTTCCGAACACGGAGCGCGTATGACCGCAATGCACAAGGCTACTGAAAATGCCGATGAACTTATTAAAGAACTTAATCTTACGTATAATAAAGTGCGTCAATCTTCGATTACAAATGAAATCATAGAAATTGTAAGCGGAGCAGAGGCATTGAACAGCTAAAAACAAATTCATCTATCAACTGAAAAGGAAAAAATCATATTAATTATATAATTATGCGACTAAAACAATTTGTTTATTTAATCTTGTGTATAACGCTCTTGTTTGGATGCAGTAAGAGAAGCGAAGAAGATTCTTCAACTTCTGCAGAAAGAAATGTTGTTTCGGACGAAACGACAACTTCATTCAAGGAAATACTGATGCTGATTAATCTGAAAACAACAGATTCTACTTTTCTTGTTGTAAAGTCAATAGATTCCGTAACGATATTTGTCAATAATAAATTTTGGTCACAATCTTCTTCGCAATCCATTGACATAAATAATATTGAAAAATCCGTTAACGGAAATAAATATGAAACAAACAACAAGTTAAACTACTTATTAATAGCTGAACAAACGGATACTGAAAAACCTGATTATCTAAGGGCAGGTGATTTTGCCCAGTATCTGAATGAATCTTTAGACTTAAAGCCCGGACACTATGCCTGCTTAATCGAATCTTTTCAGGTAACGTTTAATGATAATACGGTAAGAAAATATTACCCGTTTGAATATCGTATTTTTAAAGTGGAACCAGATTCTAAAAGCAGTTCTCTTGGAGAGATAGAACTGAAAATTAATTAAGGGAATAAGAACGCAAAAATAATTGTAAATTACTTATATACGTATGAAAAGAATATATATTTTTATCGGATGCTGTCTCTTCGCTTATTTATTTTCCGCTTGCGAAGAAGAGTCTACCGTACAATTGCAAAACAATATTTCAGCCGTCAAAGTTACAGATGTAAAATGGGGAAATAACTTTCTTTCAAACGAACTTTTACCGGGAGAATCTTCCGGTAAAAAAACCATTTATTCTTATCGGGAAGAACTCCCTAAAACAGAGCGAGTAACCTTTAAAATGGTTGCCAATAATAAAACCGTCTATCTCGAAACGGAAGAAGGATTTACTTTGGAAGAAGGGAAGGACTTGTTGATTGTATTATCAGACGATACCAAAGTAAAGAATCCGAATAATTAAGGCATGATTTTGTGATGCAGGTAAACTAATTCTATCCCCACTTTTAGCTACGAATAAAAACAAATGCAAAATATATTACAAAACATCCCAAATCTTAATTATTTATCCGAAGACAATTTCTTTCTTATCGCAGGTCCTTGTGTCGTTGAAGATGAAGAAATGCCTATAGAAATCGCCTGCAAATTAAAGGAAATCACGGATAAATTAAAAATTCCTTTTATCTTCAAAGCGTCTTATCGAAAGGCGAATAGAACCAGCCTGGATTCTTTCACCGGAATAGGCGATGAGAAAGCGCTTGCCGTCATTGCAAAAGCAGGCAAGAGCATGGACATACCAACACTAACAGATATACATACGGCAGAAGAAGCAAACTTAGCCGCAAATTATGTTGACATTTTACAAATCCCCGCTTTCTTATCACGACAAACAGATTTATTGATTGCAGCAGCAAAAACAGGAAAAACCGTCAATATAAAAAAGGGGCAGTTTCTATCGGCAGATGTGATGCGGTTTCCGGTAGAAAAGGTAAGATCAACAGGTAATCAGCAAGTCATGATTACGGAAAGAGGTACCATGTTTGGCTATCAAGACCTTATTGTAGACTTTCGTGGAATAAACATCATGCGCAAAAATAACTGTCCGCTTGTTTTAGACGTTACCCATTCTCTGCAGCAGCCCAACCAAGCACAAGGCGTAAGCGGAGGTTTACCTCAGTTAATAGAGACGATTGCAAAAGCAGGTATTGCCGTTGGTTTCGACGGAATATTTATGGAAACGCATCCCGATGTAAAAAAAGCTAAATCCGACGCTTCCAATATGCTCCCCCTTGACCAAGTAGAAACCCTGTTAACAAAGTTGATTCATATCCGTAAAGCGATATAAGGAACAAGGGACAAGGAAGAAGGGCGAAAGGAAGATGGCAGCAAGCAACAAGCAGCAGGCAACAAGCAGGCAAGCCACAAAGAAATACTTGTTGTTTATACCTTTCGCTCCTTCGTGCCTTCGCCTTATTTTATTATCCTGCTCATCCTGTAATCCTGAAAATCCTGATTCAGACAAAAGGAAGACGAAGGAGAGAAAGGATTAATCTCTAACCGCTAACCATTATCTCAAGCATTCTCCTTCTCCGCGGATGCTTTTTGATATTTTCATGGCGCAAAAGCCGGGTCCGCACATGGTACAATATTCGGAACCTTCCTGGTCTGCTCCGTGACGAGCCATGAAATATTCTTTTGCGCGTTCGGGGTCTAAGGATAAATTGAACTGGTCTTTCCACCGAAACTCAAAACGCGCTTTACTCAAAGCATTGTCCCTTACTTCTGCTCCCGGATG
>JAISDH010000386.1 GCA_031264975.1 Bacteroidales bacterium | reverse complement strand
ATTTCCTGCTTTTGAGTTTATTCCAAAGATACAACTTTTCAAGGAAACAAAACGAGTTTGAGAGAAAATAAATTCTCCCAACAACAGACAAGATATATTCTTGCGACATTGGTTTCTTTATGAAACTATTGTTCTCATTACGAACTTATAGCTATAAACACGCCGCTTCGCAGTTTTATGAACGCGATTCTGTCTCCTGTTCATTCATTTATCCGTTTTCTTATTTTTATTCTTGTTCTTGTTCTCTGAAAGGACGTAATCAAATGAAAAAAACAGATTATGCTCCGATTGGGGCTTCTTTTTTATGCGTTTACGCTTTCACAGCGCGTTGTGTTGTGCTATTGATTCAAACCTTTCGGGCTTATACTTTCGCTCCTTCTCCTCTATTAATCCCTAATCATTATTAATCCTATTTATTCTATTCCGGAAAAGTACTTCATGAATTGAATACGAAGATAAGCTTCCGGATTTTCAATGTTGTTGAAGCTCATTTTCCCTTTAAATTCGTTGATTGAGGAGTAATTGTGTTTGTTCATCCAGGCGAGGATTTCGTCTGTAATTTTCTTTATGGATTCAATTCCTTTGCTATAGAGAATAGAGGCAATTTGAACGGTATCGGCGCCGACAAGAAGTTGTTTAATAACATCGTTTCCTGTTGAAATACCGGACGTCGCGCTTAAATTACAGTTAACATGATTATACATGAGTGCAATCCATCGCAGTGAATTGTAAAATCCTTCTCCGTCGCCTTCTGTAATGAGGGGCGCCGCTTTGATTTTCATTTTTTCAATATCAATATCGGGCGCAAAAAAACGATTGAATAATACCAGCCCGCTGATGCCCGTATAAGAAAGCGATTGCAACATTCGAGCTAAACCGGAAAAATAATAACCCGTCTTTAAGGCAATGGGAATGTTTATCGCAGATTTTACACCTTCGATAATTTTGAAATACAATTCTTCATTGTCAGCGCCATTCCGGTTAAAGTCTGTGGGAAGAAAGAAGATATTCAATTCCAACGCATCTGCGCCGGCGTCTTCAATTCGTTTGGCATAAGTAACCCAATCTCCGTCGGAAGAACAGTTTATACTTGCTATGACAGGGATAGACAATTCCTTTTTTGCATTACGAATAAGGTTCGTGTATTTTTCATACGACGCCATTTGGGTATATCCTTTTATGTAATCGGATGCGTCGTGATAGGAGACGTCAAAATGGGTATTTTCTACACTTTGCAAAACTTCGTTGGTAATTTGTTCTTCAAAGATTGATTTAAGAACAATGGCTCCGGCGCCATATTCTTCCATTTTTTGCATTTTCTCAATGGAATTAGTCAAACCGCAACTCCCCACAATGACAGGACTTTTCAATGATAATCCCATGTATTTACAATCTGTATTTGTCATGATATTATACGTTTATTATTGTTATATTTAAATTAAAAATGAACATCTTGACTTCATAAATGTTCACCTGCAAAGATACATCTTTATTTGTTCGTTTGTCTAATTGAAGATTGAGAATCATTTTTCTTTGAACTTTATTTTCATTCATTGGAATGGTTTTATTGCGGGGAAGGGATTTTTTGTCAGTAACTGTTGCGAAAAAAAGGGGCTGTCCGAAAATCGGACAACCCAAAAATATATTAAATAAATAGAAAAAACGCTATATGGTCAATTATCTCTTCGTTTTCTTTTTCGTGATTATTGTGTTCTCAAATTCTTCTATCTCCTGTTTGAGCATTCTCTTTTTTAATATTCTTACATACTTTTTGAAACAAACGTCTCCTATCTCTCTTCCGGTCATTATTTCCCATTTTTCTCGGGCTTCCTTTACCGTACGAGCGCCTTTCAAGGCGGCAAGGATTGAATCTTTATCTGTAGAGAGATGAATTTTTACGCGACCGTCGCCGTCGGGGGTATGCGTTTTTTTGAGCAATCCGATAATTCCATCCTTTTGGTATCGTCTTATCCAGCCGTTTACTCCCTGGGGAGTCATATTCAGCATACGTGCTATTTTACGGAACGAATATCCTTTCGATTTCATGAGAACAGCCTGACAGTTCATGCGATAGTAGGGAAGCACATCTGTTCTTATAATTTCTTTTTCCAATTCTTCCTGTTGTTCAGGCGTCAATACTAATTCAGGCAGAAGGACTTGTTTCCTGTCGGACTTTACATAGTCCCTTTCCAATTTATTGGTCTTGTCGGTACTTCGGGTCAAACCTGAAATTCCACTTTTTCTATATCTATCCACCCACATGTTTACTCTGCCGGATGGCATATATAGCATACGACTGATTTCTTCATACGTATGTCCTTTATTTTTCAATAAAATACAGTGACAACGCAAGACATAATAATAGTCGTTTTTTTCTTCCAATTTTTGTTCCAATTCTTCAAGTTGTTCGGGTGTTAATACTAACGGTTCTTCCTTAATCATAGCTATTGTAAAATTAACAGACAATGATAGAACGACGTTTCGTATCATTAATTATTTTCACATGTATTTTTTTCTTTTAATCCGCCATAAAAAGGGAGTAATTATCTTGTATAGCTGAAATTACTGTCGTCATTTTTCAGGACGTAACGCTTTCTCTTTTCATCATTATGACGACGTTTATTTGTCCGGTATTGGAAATTCGTTGCTAAAATTGAAGTTGATTATTTGTCGCAGGAGGGAAATATGTATTGATTCCGTCTCTAATTTCTTTTTACTCAATATGATTAAGAAAATTAAAAAAGTATCGAATAATATTGAATAAACGACTACCTTTGCTGTAAATAAAATAGGAAGAAAAAATCAGATGAAAGATATAAATATATCAGAGGGAAAAGTGAATTTAGGCACCGTTCCTGTTTATTTTACGGCTATTTCATCCATACTTGGAGCGATATTGTTTTTGCGGCTTGGTTATGCCACCGGTGTTTTGGGGTTTTGGGGCGTTCTTGGCATTATTATTCTTGGACACCTGATTACAATTCCAACAGCTTTGGCTATTTCCGAACTGGCAACAAATACCCGTGTGGAAGGAGGCGGCGAATATTTTATCATATCCAGGTCGTTTGGGTTAAAAATCGGGTCAACCATAGGGATAACTCTTTTTCTTTCGCAAACAATCAGCATTGCCTTTTATACGATAGCCTTTGCCGAATCATTTCAACCGCTTTTTAAGATGTGGTTTGATTGTTATGGTTATGAATTGCCAAGACAGCTGGTTAGCGTTCCGACCTTGCTTATTTTGTCGTTTGTCATGTTAAAAAAAGGAACGGGGTCAAGTATCAAATTACTTTATATTGTAAATATCATTCTGTTTTTGTCATTGCTCCTTTTCTTTTTCGGCAGTCCGGCAGCGAAAGAAGGATATTCTTTCGGACAAGGGGTTAACAACTTTGGATTTTTTAACAAGGAACAATTTTTTATTCTATTTGCCATTTGTTTTCCGGCATTTACAGGAATGACGGCAGGCGTAGGATTAAGCGGAGACCTTAAAAATCCGGGAAAATCCATTCCCATTGGCACCATGGCGGCTACTCTTACCGGAGTGATTGTTTATATTCTTGTTGTATGGAAGTTTAGTGTTTCCGTTTCACAGGCAGATTTGTTGGAAGACCAGTTAATCATGTCGAAAATAGCGTTTCTGGGTTATATCGTTATTCCGATAGGACTTGCGGCGTGTACGTCTTCTTCCGCGATTGGTTCCATGATGGTTGCGCCGCGCACGCTTCAGGCTATCGCCAACGACCGCATCTTTCCTTTCCGGAAACTTAATATTATCTTTTCGCGAGGGAAAGGCAAAACAAGAGAACCATTCAACGCTTCTATTCTTTCTTTTGTTATTGCGTTGCTCTTTGTTATTTTGGGCGACGTCGATTCTGTAGCTGAAATTATTTCCATGTTTTTCCTGATAACATACGGTACTTTATGTTTGAGTTCGTTTCTCAATCATTTTGGGTCGCCGCCTTCCTATCGTCCACGTTTCAAATCGCGATGGTATATATCATTGGCGGGGTTTTTACTTTCTGTATGGATTATGTTTATGATTAATCCTTTGTATACCTTTTTTTCCTATTTGATAATTATCTTTATTTATCTATTCATAGAGCATTCAAATAAAGATAAAAAGGGTTTGGTGAATATCTTCAAGGGAGCATTGTTCCAACTAAACAGAAAAATACAGGTATATATGCAAAAACATCAGTCAAGTCTGGAAACGGAAGAATGGCGTCCGGCAACAATTTGTATCTCTCCCCATTCCATGGAAAGAGGAAAACTGTTAGACTTGATGAAATGGATAAGTTATCAGCATGGTTTTGGTACCTATTTTCATTTTATAGAAGGATATTACAGTAAACAAACGCATATTGAATCAAAAAAAATATTAGCAGAATTAATCAATACGCAAAGAGATAAAGGAAGTACGCTCTATATTGACACCATGATTTCACCTTCTTATACTTCTGCAATCGCTCAAATAATTCAAACGCCTTCTATTTCCGGCATGGAAAACAATATGGTTATTTTTGAATACGATAAACGACATCCTCAAGAACTGAACCGTATTTTGGAGAATATTAATCTGGTTAGAGCGGGCAATTTTGACATTGGCATCTTTGCCGGTTCCGAATATTATAACCGGATGCGGAATGGGATTCATGTTTGGATAAGGGAAACCGACGAAAAAAACACCAACTTCATGATTCTATTAGGATATATTATCATGGCGCACCCGGATTGGAAAAATGCGCAGATAAAAATCTTTATCACAAGCATTCACGAAGAAAAAGCAGAATTGAAAGAAGACCTCCGTAAACGTATTGCAGCCGGTAGATTACCGATTACATTACAAAATATAGAAATCATAATCCTTCGGGAAGACCAGACTTTTGGTAGCGTAGTAGAAGAACATTCAAAATATGCCGGATTGACGTTAATCGGTTTTAGAGAAGAAATTATCAGATATGACCCTATAAAATTCTTTACCGATTTCGACGGAATAGGCGATATTCTATTCGTTAACTCATTCCAAGAAAAAGAAATCCTTTAAGGAAGGACGAAAGAACATAGCACGCAGATGACGCAGATTAAAAGGATTTTCGCAGATAAGAAAAAATCTGCGGTCATCGATTATTAATCCTGGTCAAAAACTCTGGATTGCTTCGTGCCTCGCAATGACGAATCCTGCGAATCCTGATTCAGACAAAAAAGAATCAGACAAAAAGAAGACGCAAAAAAAAATTTCATCTAAATACAATATTATCCAAAAATTTGTGTTATCTTTGCAGCGTTTAAATTTATCGACAATATATGGAAATTTTTATTAGGTCAGAGATACGTTTACAGCAGATAGAGTGCGGGCAAAATTGTCCTTTACTTTATCCCCCTACAGTAGAAGAGGCAGATTATACATCTACTTTTTCAGCTAATGCTATTTCTATGTCAAAAATTTCTGTAACACACACACACACACACACACACACACACACACACACACACACACACACACACACACACACACACACACACACACACACACACAC
>JAISDH010000362.1 GCA_031264975.1 Bacteroidales bacterium | reverse complement strand
GATTATAAGTTCACCCCCGGAAGAAAAGAACACTTCGCCGAACGCCTGAAAGAAGCCCTCTCCACCGGCTGGGATGGTTTTGTAGATTTTATCATCCTCCTGTTAAGCGCCTGGCCCCTTTGGTTCATACTCGCAGGAATCATCTACCTGTTCGTAAGATGGAAACAAAGAAAGAAATAAAGAGAGGAAACAAATTAATGCTAATCGATATCTGTCTTCTCGAAATAGTTATCTACATTATACACTGTTGAGTGTCTGCCTTTGTCTTTCAGGTCTTTTATTCTGTCCTGGAATATATTTGAATTGTTTACAAGAAAACGTTCTAATGCCACATTGAAATGACTTGACACATCGTCGTAATCGCCGTTGATAAAATACATTTGTTCGAGCATATTCAGATAGGCGCGTCCTCCGTTGTGAGTATCTAATGTTTGATAATAGTGCGCGAGTGCCTGCTCTCTGTAATAGTGGCTCGACAACTGTTCTTTAAAGTCATTTCCTAAGAACTTTTGTAAATAATTATCTATCTGCATGTTTTCAAAAATTTGTTTGCTATAATCATTTTTTTGAAAATGTACTATTCCGATTGTATCTCTAAATCTTTTTGGTAAAATAGTTTCGTTTACATCATTGTCACTACAGCAATAATCTTTTATAATTTGTAATACTTCATATCTTAAAGTCCAAACTGCCAATCTGTCGTAAATCGTAGCAAAAAAGCTGTGATTAAATAAGTAAGAATCGCCGGCCGTTTTAATTAAACGCAATATTTCATCAAGACAGAAAATGGAATCTGCTATCAACATTTCGAGTACTGCGAAAAACTTGTTACCAGACTTATCAACTTTCAGATGATCGAAAATATTTTTTGTTTTACTATCCTCCCACCATTGATTGCTTTTCAATATCGCCAAAATCTGACAGTAGAAATTATTATTATAGTCAGGATACACAGCATTTCCAGAAGAACGAACGAAAATCTCTTTTTTCATTATTTCAAACGCATCACGATTCAATCGGTCTTTTACTCTTAATCTATGGACACGAGCCGAAACACTGTAATTTGTATGATATGGTGAAGTTATATACTGGGCATATATATTTTTCACAGTTTTAACTTCTGTATGATTTATTTTTGCTAATTCCAAGTCTAATTCTTTGACAATAGTACGAATACGACTAACCTCTCTGTCCACCTGAATATAGTGTAAAGGTATATTCCGCTCGTCGTATGATTCGTTAAATTTGTCAAAATCTTCCTTTCGTTTGTTTATTTCAAGCATATTTAAGTTGTCATATGCAATATAGAGCGAGCGTATTGCTTTGCGTATGAGCGCATCTAAATTTTCTTTGTTATTGTAGTTTAAAAATTCCTTTATTTCGCCCGTGTGTATATTATGCCGCAAACAGTATTTCAGGCAATTTAATATTTTTTCAACTTGAAAAGCATAATGTTTGTTCTGATTAGCATTTCTGTAATATTTCATAGACAAAGAATAACAAAATAATGCAAGTTCTATATTGCTTAATTTCATATCGTTATCTTTTTCATGAATGTCATTTATGAAATCAGGCAATGTATACCTTCCTTCTTTAGAATTTATAAAACGCCCCCAATTTTTCCAGAAGCCATCATTATATGATACATTAATTGCAGTTGCTATTTTAAAAGGTATATTAGAACAATCCGTATTTCTAAAATCACAAGAGTCACATTTCATCCCTTTTGCTTGAAAATATGTATCGCCCAAATTAGACAATACTCTTGCCATCATAGCACGATATCTTGTACTTAATTTACTGCCAATATATTTAGCTTTCTTGCAGTCTTCTTCTTGCAGAATCTTCAATATTATTTTTTCTTTAAATATTATTTCTTCTTCATCTCCTGTTTTTACTGCCAATGCAATAAATGCCTTTTTATAATAAAGACAAGCATAATGGGAAATATCTATCTTTCTATTGTCAGCGCCTGCTTCACCGGAAGAACTAAAAACTTTATTTTTATAAAACAAAATGTCACCTATTTTGGAATAAAAATCGGCCGCAAGAATTTTCACTTCGCTATGATTGATTGTACGGGTAAGAAACTCAAATTCCTGTTCTATCAAGTCAATATCTTTTTTAAGAATACCTACAAAACGTTTTTCTAAAATCTGCAATTTAGCAAGTAACGGCAAATAAATCAGTTGCAACCCCTCAAAAGTCATATTTTTGAACATTATTTGTTGCGTTATTGGAGAAAGTTGCTCAAATTTCATTGAGCGTATTTTTGCTTTATCCTTGTTTTTTCCCCATTCTTTATTATCGGTTATATAAGAATAAGTGCTATCTTTCTCATAAATATAGATATCTTTATATTGTGAATATGCTGATGTTTCTATATATTTATTATATGGTTCTATTTTTTCGTTTTTTTTATGTTTTACCATTATAAAATCATCACCTTCTTTTCTTACGCTTATTCCAAATTTTACAAGATCAAAATCGCGATATTTAATCAACAGCGTTGTTAACTCTCCATAAAGTAAATAAGCAAAATCGGGTTGCTTCCGCTTTTCATAAAGATAGGCCAGTTTCAACTGATTGCGTATGAAAAGGTAGAACATTTCGAGGTTTTCTTTGTATTTATCTTTATCCAACTGTTTTTGAAGCAGATATAAGCCGTCCTTATAATAAAGCGCAGCTACATCAAGTTCGTCGTCTAAAAAGTGCAAATCACCAAGAACTATCAGCAAAGAGGCAATCGAACTCACATAATTCTCGCCGTAAGTTTTATATTTTTCATACTCAGCCTGTTTTTCTTTTAATAACTTTTTGTAATACTCTTTCAAAATCAACGATTCATCGAGTGAAAAGTTGAATTGTGCGGAAAAACGTTCATCCATCTTGGAAAGGAAAAATATCTCCTGCGCCAACAGTGCATCAAACTTAAATTCATATAAACTGATTACAGGCTTGTGGAAATGTATCTGTTCAAAGAGTGTTACAATATCATTCACAATGGCTTTAAGTTCGGGTGAGTGATTAATTTCGATTACTTCGGGAGAGATATCAATACTGCGCCACGAAAAGTTTTGACTGTAAAACTTCATCATATAATCGATGAAATGCAGTGTAGAAACAAGCAATTTATCGCTATGTTCCTGAATGTTGGTTTCGGACGACAGGCGGTTGAGGACAGGCGTTACCAAATAAGAGGACATCCCAATTGTATATTGAGCATAATAGTCGAAATTCAGATAGAGTTTTGTGTTTTTAAACTGTTTCACAACCAAATATCTGTTTTCCAATTGTTCGTTCTCATAGTTCTCGATAAAACTTTCAAAAACCTGCACCATTTTTTTAGGTGCACCTTTGCTTGTGTGGGCAAGATAAATAATAAACTGCTGCAAGGTTGCAATGATTTTTTGTTTTTTCATCTTAACCTGCGATTTATACTCATCTTTTGAATCTTTATAAATAATATGATCAAGATACTTATTATATTCCTTCAAACTATATTCAATATTTGGATAATCTTCGGGCATTAAGTGCCTGCAAACATATTGTTCTACCAATGTAGTAATATCGTACTGTTTGTTATTGTTTTTTACATCTGCAAGGAAACTCGGCACAAAGATTACATCATTAAAAATACTTCCGAAATAATTATTTCTATCGGCAATATCAGCGAGATACATATCGTACATTTCGCGCCCTGCAATAAAAATAAATTTGGCCTTAGCGGTAGAAAGGAAATATTTCATGTTTGAGAGCAGTTTGAGAATAACCGCTTGCCTTTCGCTCGTTGAATTTGAAGCAAACAGCGTTTCCTTATGCTTGGTTTCGTTTTCTTGGGTTAATGTTTGAATTTCAGAACTTACTTTGTCGAGTTCGTCAAAGATAATAACAAATTCCGGACGTGCTATAAATGCAGGAATTCTTTGTATGTTTTCCAAAATATCCTGCAATTCTTTTTCTATCTCGCGAGCATCAGCAATAAAGCGTGTTTTTTTCTTCCTTACTCCTATAGTTGTCTTTATATTACCTGCCTCACTACCGCCATTGACATTAAATTCACGTTCAACACTATATGTTATATTTTCATTCAGTCGCTTTAACTGTCTTTTGATTGTATGGTGTGTTATAAAAAAAGGCAATCGCAATAATAAACAGCCAAACAAATAAAATGTAAAAAATATAAGCCACCAAGCGTAATTTATAGGGGCATGATTATAGTTGTCTTTTATTTTTTTAATTTCATCTTTATTCTTTTCCCAAAAGTATTCTGGAATATTGAGAAGATAAAACCAAGTTCTATTGATGATTTTATCTATTGCGAGAGTGTATTTTGGTGTTATGTATTTCTTTTTGTCATCAATATTAGGATATTGAGTAAAAAATGCACCTTTTAAAGTGTCCATTTTTTCTTTTATAAAAATTCTTTTCTTTTTTACGTTATCTTCTTTAGGAAGTGTCTTTAAACTATTTCTATAAACTATATATTTTCTCAAAGTTATATCTTCTTTTGCAACACTATCGCTTGCATAAAACAGTTGAGAACTATGTTTGTATAAAGCTGATTGTTCTGCCAGAGGAAGCAGGTCATTCCTATAGATCTTTTTATAAAACAAATGTGTGGCAGATAAAAGAACTACCAATGCTAAAGCCCGCCAATAAAGCGTATGTGTCCACGATTTGCGGAAATTTCCATATTCGGTTGTCAAGGTGCGGGTTATCAGGCGTAGAATATCAAGCTCATTTAATGCATCGTTCCCAAAATTTATTTTTAGATATACACGACTTGAATTTTTAATATAATGGTCGATTCTATCTGAAAGAGAAGTTACTTGAGGGTATGAATATTTCCACGTATATTTGAATGCTTTTTTCTTTTTATTTTCTGTCAATGTTAAACTCATCACATAATAATGCATAGTAAATACCATGACAGGTATAAAAAGAAATAACAGCAACCACCAGCAACTACACTTTATTGAAAGTACAGCCGTTGCAATAGATACAATAACAACAGCAAAAGTAACCCATCGTAGCTTGTATTTAAAAGCTTTAGCCAAAGACATCTTTTTATTTTTGTCTTCCCAATCTTTAAATTTAATGTTATAACTTTTTCGATACTCTTGAATTAAAATCTGCTTGGCGTATTTGACGTAATAATAACCTAAAATAGCAAAAAGATAAATAATAAAAAGTTGAAAATGAGTCAGATCAAAAGTTTGTGGAAAATGAGTAAAAGGGATAATATCAAAAGTTTGTAGAAAAGCGGGTAACGTTGCTAAAATTTGAAACAAAAGTAAAAGCAACACCAATTTTAAGATGTTTCGTGTTCTCAAAAACGGGTTAGTTTTGCTCGGTAGTATCAAAAAATCTTTAAATATAGCACTGCCAGTATGCCACACAGAAACGTTTACTCTCCATTTTTTAGGCTCTTCGTATTGTCCTGTTATTTTCCTTATATAACTGATGCGCCCAATAATAAAAAATAGAATTATTGCTGCGAGTATTTCTACAATAAACATAGCCCGCCACAAACAGATAGAAATATGCCAATCCTGATTTGTCACATACTGCAAGCCAAGCGTTAAAGAAAGCACAATAAAAAGAAAACTGATAGAATTGACAGTGCTACGTTTTCGTAGAGAAGTTTCTTTTATAACTTCTTCCACGAGCCGCGATTTCCCCACACCGCGATTACCTGTAACAAGATAAACACCGGTCTTGCTTACCGCTGTGGAAAGTAGATTTTTTAGTTTGCGTAATAACGACTGCCGTCCTAAAAAGGGTGAATGATTCTCTTCCTGCGTTTGTGAATGACAATAAGAGTAATTAGGAAGTTCGAGAATAACGCGTTCGTTCCTCGAATTTAAAATATCAGGAATAATGTCCTGTTTCATGGCATGAATAAAGTATTAGCTACCGAATCCTAAAGTAGGGTTATTTATAAAAAAGAAGCGTGGGATTCCTGCTAAACCTAT
>JAISDH010000358.1 GCA_031264975.1 Bacteroidales bacterium | reverse complement strand
AAACAACAAAATAAAGGTAATGAAAAGAAATGCTTACGGCTTTAGAGATGACTGCTATTTTGAATTAAGAGTCTTGGCAATACATGAATCCTTCACTGCAAAAATCGGATGAACCAAATAAAATGGGGAGTATATTACGGTTTTTCAAATGGCAAATAAATACGCGGTTAAATCCATACCCTGTTATATATCCGTTTACGGAAAAATCCAAATTGATTATTCAAAAAGGAATGACCGGGGCAACCGGAAATCTTTACTGTGGTTTGCACGAATACTGTGATATGTCGTTTTTACTTCATTTTTTAAGAAAGGAAGATACGTTTGCAGATATTGGAGCTAATATTGGAAGCTATACGATTTTAGCTTCCGCACATGTAGGAGCAAAGACATTTTCATTTGAACCGGTTCCTTCTACTTTTTCTCATTTAATGGATAATATTGTTATCAATCGTTTGAAAAACAATGTAGTGGCATTAAATATTGCTTTAGGTTCCTCAAAAGGGACAATTGCTTTTACAAGTTCATTAGATACAACCAATCATGTAGCAAATGAAAATGAAGATGACATAATTAGCGTTCCGGTAGAAACTTTAGATGATGTTTTGGAAAATCAACAATGTCCTTCATTACTAAAAATAGATGTGGAAGGATTTGAAACAGAGGTGTTTATTGGTGGTGGTAAAACCCTGAAAAATAAAAAGTTAAAAGCTATAATAGTAGAACTTAACGGTTCGGGAAGCAGGTATGGATACGATGATAAAGATATACACAATACATTGTTGGGTGTAGGTTTTTTACCATACAAGTACGATCCTAAAACAAGAATATTAACTGAAATTCCTTATTTTGAAAGTACCGGTAATACTATTTATTTAAGAGATAAGCAGTTTGTAATTAATAGAATTACTAATGCACAGACATTTGATATAAATAATATTAAAATATGACTTTTGCATTATCATTATGAAAATCCTCCACACCATTTCCGGCATGAGCGCTAAAAGCGGTGGCACATCCTCTAGTACATACGAATTAATCAAAGGCTTGCAATCCACAAATATCGTTGCGGATATTCTTTCTTTTGCCCCGGAAGTCGGTGACAAGTTAATTGGAAACGAGGTTTTTATAAAAACGGTTCCGCGTTCCAAGTATTTTATCTCCAATGCCTATAAAAAAGCGCTTGAAAATAGCAATTATCAATTATTTCATGCCAATGGCATTTGGGAATATACGGAATTAATCTCAGCAAAAACTGCTCGAAGGAAAAAGATTCCTTTCGTGATCAGTCCGCACGGCATGCTTTATCCGCAAGCTTTAACCGTTTCCAAATATAAAAAGCAATTATTCCTCAAATTGTTTTTGATGTATGATTTAAACAAATCCGCCGCCGTTCATGCCACTTGCATGGAAGAGATGCAGCATTTGCGGGATTTAGGCATAAAATCCTCGATTGCTATTATTCCAAATTCTGTAAGCATTCCAGAAAAAGTAAGTACTTCTACACCTGATAAATTACGCATTGGATATTTAGGACGAGTTCATCCGCGCAAAAATATAGAACGATTGTTGTATGTTTGGGATAAATTAAATTTGAAAAAAATGGATATCGAATTGATAATTATTGGCGATTGCGATACACAATATATGAATTTTTTGAAAGTGGAAAAAGAAAAATTGAATTTGAAAAATGTAGTTTTTACCGGTTTTTTATCGGGTGAAGCAAAAGAAAAGGCTTTACTTTCTTTGTCATATATTGTTGTACCGAGCGATTTTGAAAATTTTGGAATGATTATTCCCGAAGCGTTGATCAAAGGCATTCCTGTGGTTGCAAGCAAAGGCACGCCTTGGGAAGAACTCAACACGCATCAGTGTGGTTGGTGGGTAGATAATGATATTGATACTTTGGCAACAACTATCGAAACAGCCATTCATTTACCGGAAGAAAAGCGAATCGCTATGGGAAAACGCGGGCAAGAACTCGTGAAAAACAATTATTCGGTAGAAGTCGTTGCAAAAAAAATGATTCAACTGTATGAGTGGATTTTGTCCGGTGGCGAAAAACCGGAGTTTGTGTATGTTTTATAGTGGTGTTAATATAAATGGAAATGAAAAACAAACAAAAATACTTATTCTCAACATTTATTATTTGCTGTTTATTATTAGGGATTGAATTGTATCTTCGGATATATTGGGGATTTTGTGATACGATACTTATGCAAAGTTCAGATAAGTATGAATATATCGCGCAACCGAATCAGGAACGATTTCGTTTCAGAAAATATATTTACTATAATCAATATTCAATGCGAAGTTCTGAAATAAAACAAGCGTCAATAAAAATTCTTGGCTTTGGAGATTCTGTTATAAATGGTGGTGCGCATACTACGCAAGACAGTTTAGCCACAAGTATTTTATCTGAAAAATTATCTAAGGATTTCAACCAAGACGTACAAGTTTGCAATATTTCGGCAGGAAGTTGGGGGGCCGATAATTGTTTTGCCTATTTACAAGAACAAGGTGATTTTGATGCTAAATTAATAGTTTTGATTGTGAGTAGCCACGATGCTTATGATAATATGGATTTTCAAAAAGTCATTGATGTACATCCTAGCTTCCCTTCAAAACAGTCTTTTAGTGCAATATGGGAGTTGTTTTCACGTTATCTAATACCCAAAATTTATGGAAAGAAAACCCCACAAGGCGACCATATAACAAAAGGAAATGAATTTAATTCCGGTTTTTTGAATTTCTATAATTATACTCAAAATAATGGTTTGCCTTTTTTTATTTATTTGCATCCGGATAAAAAAGAAGTCGAAGGAGGTTGCTATGATCAACAAGGTAAAGCAATTATACAATTTTGTCAAGAGCGTAATATCTTGTTGATACAGGGAATTAATCTTGAAGATTTGTCTTGTTTTCGTGATAATATTCATCTGAATGAATACGGACAGCAAATTTTGGCTAATGCTTTATTGAATGAAATCGAGAAAATTATACAGTGGAATGTGGATAAGAATTAGTTAAAAACAATTATTCGGTAGAAGTGGTTTCTCGAAAAATGATTCAATTATATGATTGAATTTTAAATGATGTAGAGAAACCCGAATTTGTGTATAATAATTAATGGCAATAGATTTATCAAAATATAATAATGGGTGGTATCATTCAGGTAAAAGTTTTGTGACCTGTTTCTTATGGTATTTTGTAAATGCGTTTTTTTTTCGTTCTCCGCTAAATCCATCCGGTTCTTTGAAAGTTTTACTGCTTCGCTCATTTGGTGCGAAAATAGGAAAAGGTGTCAATATCAAGCCTTCGGTGAATATCAAATATCCATGGCGATTAACCGTAGGCGATTACAGTTGGATCGGCGAAAAAGTCTGGATAGATAATTTAGATAATGTAATCATCGGAAATAACTGTTGTATTTCGCAGGGCGCAATGTTGCTATGTGGCAATCACAATTATAAAAAAGCAGCATTTGATTTGATTATCGGTAAAATTGTATTGGAAAATGGCGTCTGGATTGGGGCGCAGAGTGTTGTTTGCCCAAACGTAATTTGTAAAACTCATTCCATATTAGCCGTTAATTCCGTAGCAACAAACGATTTGGAACCATACACAATTTATCAGGGAAACCCGGCAAAAGCAATCAGAAAAAGGATAATTGAATGAAAATCTCCATCATCACTGTTTGTCTCAACAGTGAAAAACACATCCGCACAGCCATCGAATCGGTATTGGCACAAACCTATGAAAATATTGAGTATATCATCATTGACGGCGCTTCCACCGACAAAACATTAGACATTGTACGGTCATTCGAGCTTTCAATATCCCCGAAGTCCCTGAAAATCATTTCCGAACCCGACAACGGCCTCTACGATGCGATGAACAAGGGCATCCGGATGGCCACCGGCGATTTCGTCGGCATTCTCAACAGCGACGATTTTTACAATTATCCCGATTCGATTGAAACTGTGGTTAATTATCTGCGGGAAACCGGTGTGGATATGTGTTTTTCCGATGTGCGCATTATTCATCCCGACAATCCCGGAAAGACAGTGCGTTATTATTCTTCGGCCGGGTTTCATCCTGCCTTGTTTCGTTTCGGATTCATGCCGGCGCATCCTTCTTGTTTTATCCGGCGTAGATTATTCGATGAAATCGGTTATTACAAAACCGATTATCATATTTCTGCCGACTATGAATTACTGATAAGGATTCTTTATAAACATCGAATATCTTACCGTTACCTCGCTTTTGACATAATCAAAATGCGGACAGGCGGGAAAAGCACACGTTCACTCAAAAGTAATTATATTTTAAATAAGGAAATCATTCGAGCCTGTCGTGAAAACGGTATTTATACCAGTCTTTTTATCCTTTCATTCAAATATTTTTACAAGGTTTTCGAATTGATTTTTACAAAAAACAAATGAAAATCCTCATCACCGGCATTCACGGCTTCGTCGGCTCCAATTTAGTATCTGCTCTAAAAATAAATCACACGATTTACGGCTTGGATATTATCTCTCCCGAAAAAGACGGAGTTATTAAAACCTTCTCGTGGGATGATGCAGAGGCGAAAAAATTTTCGCTTCTGCCATCAATCGACACAATCATTCATTTGGCCGCTAAAGCGCATGATACCAAAAACAAAAGCGAAGCCCAAGCCTATTTTGATATAAATCTCGGTTTGACGCAGAAGATTTTCGATTATTTCCTGCAGTCCAAAGTGAGGAAATTTATTTTTTTCAGTTCCGTCAAAGCCGCTGCCGATTCCGTGGAAGGCGACATTCTGATCGAAGAAGTTGTTCCCAAACCGGTTGGCCCCTACGGCGAAAGCAAAATCGCCGCCGAAAAATACATCCAAAGTCAAGAATGGAAAGATAAAGAAGTATATATCTTGCGTCCCTGCATGATTCATGGTCCGGGTAACAGGGGTAACCTGAATTTACTGTATTATGTCGTGGCAAAAGGGATTCCCTGGCCGCTGGGAGCATTTGAAAATAGGCGTTCTTTCACTTCCATCGACAATCTTTCGTTTGTTGTCGGACAAATCATAGAGAAAAACATCGATTCGGGGATATACAACATGGCGGACGATGAAACATTATCAACCAGCGAACTGATTGAATTGATCGCGGCATCACGGAATAGAAAACCTGTCATTTGGAAGATGAACAAAGCATTTATTAATCGTATAGCTCAAATCGGGACGGTTTGTAAATTGCCGTTAAACACGGAACGGCTGCGGAAATTAACGGAAAATTATGTGGTTTCAAACCTCAAGATGAAAGAGGCTTTGGGTATTGACCGGTTGCCGGTGGATGTCAGAACCGGGATCAAACGGACGTTGGAAACATTCTGACAGGATGCAGTATCTGTTCGTTATCATCCTGCTTTTTGCAGGGATGTTGCTTTATTTCAAGATTGCGAGTAAATGCAACATCATTGACAAGCCCAACCGACGCAGTTCGCATGATTACATCACGATTCGCGGAGGCGGGATTGTGTTCTGGCTGGCGGCGCTGATTTATTCTGTCCAGTACATTGTTGAGAGCCGTTATTTTTTTGCCGGCATGATGCTAGTTTGTGGCGTCAGCTTTTGGGACGATATTTCCTCGCTGCCAAACCGTGTGCGAATAACCGCCCATTTCCTGTCTATCAGCTTGATATTTTATGGACTAAGCCTGTTTACGCTTTTCCCCTGGTGGTTAGTCGTCGTTGCTTACGTTTTGTTCGTGGGCATAATGAACGCTTACAACTTTATGGATGGGATTAACGGGATTACGGGACTGTACAGTTTAGCCGTTCTGATTCCTTTGCAATACGTAAATCACAGGCTCATTTCTTTTACGCATCCGGATTTTATCAATTATGCAATCCTGGCGTGCGTCGTATTTTTGTTTTTTAATCTCCGGAAACGGGCGAAATGCTTTGCCGGCGATATAGGCAGTTTGGGACTGTCATTTTGGATTATCACGCTTTTGCTTCAATTGATGATCGCCACCCAATCCCTTATCTGGATCATTTTCCTCGCAGTATACGGCATTGACGCTATCTACACAATTTTGCATCGCATATACCTTAAACACAATATTTTCAAAGCGCACCGTTTGCATTTCTACCAAATACTGTCGAACGAAAAAAGCATGTCGCATTTGACGGTTTCATTCGGATATGCACTTACCCAATTCTTGATTTGTGCAGTAATGATTGTGACTTACCAACTATATGCCTGGACTATAGGAATCATAATCATTGGAATATTGACAATCATATATTTATTGAAATTCAAAATAATGAAACAAAACCGGGCTTCATTACTTGAAAATAACAGAATAGACTACGGCAAAAATCAATTATAATGAAATAAGCCAATTAGCTTTAGAATTCAAAAACAATTGCTATTTGAATGCTTATGAAGCTATTGGCTGAAATCCGCAAACTTATAAACGAAAACATTCCTTACAAATGTGGATTTCAATTCCATATTCGTAAGGAATGTTTTTGGTTCATCCGATTTTTGCAGTGAAGGATTCATGTATTGCCAAGACTCTTAATTCAAAATAGCAGTCATCTCTAAAGCCGTAAGCATTTCTTTTCATTACCTTTATTTTGTTGTTT
>JAISDH010000195.1 GCA_031264975.1 Bacteroidales bacterium | reverse complement strand
GGAACAAATTTGGCGGCAATACGATTTTTGGGGAAGTCAATCACTTTGACTGTTTTTTGCAATTGTCCCAAACGAATATGTATTGTATCATTTATTCGTATTTCACGAGAAGGTTTACAATTTACCGTATCTATTTTAATCTTTCCCGCATGACAAGCCTCATTTGCCATGTTTCTGGTTTTGAACAAACGCACCATCCATAACCATTTGTCTATACGAATTTTTGTATTATTTTGTAAAGACATATTGTATTATATTAGCGCCCATTTGTAACGCTTTTGTTCGGATTTCATCGCTGTCCAGGTGAACGGCAAAATCTTCCCAGCCATCGCCTAAATCAGTTTCATAGGAATAAAAACAAACTAATCGACCCTCATAAATCAATCCAAATCCTTGAGGCGATTTATTGTCATGTTCATGTACTTTGGGTAATCCGATTGGAAAGTTATATTTTTGGTGATAAATAAGATGATTGGTTGGCAATTCAACAAAATCCAATTCCGGAAACACTTTTTTCATTTGAGGTCGGATAAATTTGTCCAATCCATAATTGTCATCAATATGTAGAAAGCCTCCAGATATAAGGTATGTACGTAAATTACGACATTCCTCGTCTGAAAAGATTACATTTCCGTGTCCGGTGAGATGAATAAAAGGATAATTGAAAATATCTTTGCTGCCGACCTCTACCGTTGCAGGCTCTCCTAATGACATTCCAAGATTATTATTGCAGAACTTCACTAAATTAGGCAGAGAAGTAGGATTTGCATACCAATCTCCGCCTCCACGATATTTCAATAGCGCTATTTGTTGCCCCCAACTTTTCCCTGCAAATATACTACCTGTTATAATTAGTAAGCAAACTACTTTCCAACGCATAGACTTATTTTTTTTTATCGGAAATCCAGAAGTTTATTTCTCCCAATTTTTTGCTATAGAATCGATATTCCAATAATTGGAAAGATTTTTTTTCCTGAAATCGAATATAGCATTTATATTTTAGCATCCATTTTATACGATAAAACCGTCTGGTTAAATAGGAATATAAAAACGGATGTAACGCGAGGATAAGATTTTTTTCTTTTTGTGTTTTTACCAACAATAATAAATTGTTATCAATATCGTCAATAATTAAAAATGGAGGACGTACTGTTCCTGTTCCATTGCAGGAAGGACACACTTCCTTGACGTCAATAAAGACTTCCGGACGTACTCGTTGACGGGTAATTTGCACTAAGCCAAATTTATTAGGCGGTAAAATAGTATGTCGAGCTTTATCTTTCTGCATTTCGGCAGTAATGCAATTAAACAATTCCTTACGGTGTTCTGCTTTCTGCATATCAATAAAATCAATGACAATAATTCCTCCCATGTCCCTCAATCGTAATTGACGGGCAATTTCAACAGCGGCATGCATATTTACTTCCATAGCATTTACTTCTTGCGTTTTATTTGAATTTACGCGATGCCCGCTATTAACGTCTATCACATGCAACGCTTCCGTGTGTTCAATCACGATATATACTCCTCCTTTGATTGAAACACTTTTACCGAAAGAACTTTTTATTTGCTTGTCTATATCATAATGTTCAAAGAGAGGTACTTTTCCTCTGTATAATTTTACAATATCAATTTTGTCCGGCGCTATTTGTTGTATATAAGACCGAATATCTGCGTAGTATGAATTATTTACATAAATAGCATCGAAAGTATCATTGAGAATATCCCGAAGTAAAGCCGATACTTTATCTAATTCACTGATAACTTTTTTTGGAAATTTATTTCCATTAATGTTTGCAACTACTTCGCCCCATTTGTTCAGTAATATTTGCATATCAGCCTGTATCGCATTAACATGTTGACCTTTGGCAACTGTTCTAACAATAATGCCTATATTTTTAGGCTTAATACTATAGATTGCTTTACGCAGTCTGTCTCTTTCTTCCGTAGCGGTGATTTTCTGAGAAACCATCACTTTATCCGTAAAAGGCACCAACACAACATATCGTCCTGCAAGGGCAATTTCTCCCGACAGACGAGGTCCTTTCGTGGATATTGCCTCCTTCGCAATTTGAACAAGAATTAATTGATTGATAGCAAGTACATCTTTTATCTTTCCATTTTTTGAAATAGTCTCTTCTGTCTTTATTTTTGCAAGAGATGAATTTTGTATCGATCCGGCTAAACGATTCTTTACATATTTATTAAATGTAAGTATGTTCGTCCCTAAATCCAAGTAATGTAGAAAGGCGTCTTTTTCATGCCCAATGCTAATAAATGCAGCATTCAGTCCCGGAATAATTTTTTTCACACGACCAATAAAAATATCTCCTACATGGAAATCATCAGATTTTTTCTCCGTATGAAGCTCTACCAAAGATTTTTCTTCCAATAGAGCTACCTTTACCTCATTTTCATATGTATCTATATATAGTTCCTTCCTCACAAATTAGCGGTATTATTAGTTTACAAATAAATATATAAAAAACTAAATTACATATTTTTATTCTATGTAATTTAGTTTTTATGATTGTGTGTGTTCACAAAAGGTTATTTCTTTTTGTGCCTATTCTTGCGCAAGCGTTTTTTCCTTTTGTGAGTAGCCATTTTATGTCTTTTTCTCTTTTTTCCACTTGGCATAATCTACCCTTTACTATTTTACAGTTGTTTTAATCATAGAGGAAAAAGATTTCGCAGGCTTGAATGCAGGTATTTTATGAGCGGGTATAAGAATGGTAGTATTTTTTGAAATATTTCTACCGGTCTTTTTCGCTCTTTCCTTAATAATAAAACTACCGAAACCTCTCAAATAGATATTCTCTTTATTTAATAAAGAATCTTTGACGGTTACCATGAATGATTCTACTACAACCTGAACAGCTGTTTTGTCAATGCCTGTTTTGCTGGCTATTTCTGCCACTAAATCTGCTTTTGTCATGTTCCAATTACTTTTTTTTGATAAATAATTAATAAATTCGTTTAATAGTTACCCTCTATACTAGCAATGTATAAAGAGCTGCAAATGTACAATTATTTTGAATATCAAAGATATAAAAAAAGAAAAAAACTTCATTATTTTTTTATATCTATTTGGTTTACAGTGAATAAAAAATTGTTTTTTTTAAAACAAGCAAATCTGAGTGAAAAATTAGACAATTGATTTACAGCATAATAAATAAATACGCTTGTTCCGTTTTTTTCGAGTTGCTCACAAAAATTACTCTGATTTGTATGATTTCTTTTCCATTTGTTGAAAAATCCATCAATAAATCATCAATTATTCTCTCCATTGGTAGATAAAAATCGCTGTTGTCCGACAAAATCGGAGAATAGCTGTTTTGAACGATAAATAGCTGTAAGTCAAACACTATCTCTTCATTTTTTAATTTACGAAGATAAGTGGGTAACTATATTATTATTCGCTCTTCTATTTTTTTACCGGACAATCATATTTTTTTCATCGACTTCAAAAAAGAATTAACCGTAAAAAACGCAAACATAGGCTGGCGAAGGCATTTCAAAGGCAATTTTTATATTTCGCACGGGATAAAATTGTGAGAAGGAAACGCTTTTGGCGTACACATATATGTTCGGCAATCCGTTAGTATTTTCTTTCGGTAGCCAACGCACAATATCGTTATCTTAAGGAACGCAGGAAGGCATTCAATGTGGGTAACTTCGCGCAAGCGGAGTGCAGCTCGGGGTAGAAATATGTCTTCTTTATCGGAACTGCTAAGTAGTTCAACTCCATTCGGAGTTGAGAAGGAGAAGTATATGCTCTGTCCCCGAGCTACGCCTTCGGCTTGCTCGGGGTTACTCATATTTGACGCCTTCCGGCGTCAGAAATATAACTACGCTATACGACATGTTTTTCTACCGAGAGAAGCATCCCTAACGGGATGCTGAAACGCTAATTTATACTGTACACAATGTACAAAACCAGATCGTACAAAGTATTATTTCTCGAAACAGACATTAATCCTTATAATATGATACAAATTATATAATACAAATAAAGACGCTCAAAAAAACTTATACAAGATTATTTTTTTCCTTCAGCAAAGTTTTGCTCCAAATATTGAAATTAATTAGGTACCTTTGCACTTTCGTTATGTACTAAAATATTATTTACAAAATTAAATATTCATTGAACATTAAAATATCAAATAAATGAAAAGAACAATTTCACTATTTATACTGATAACAATCTCCTTAAACATGAGGGGGCAACAATGGGGCATTCAGATGCAAAACTTATATCAAGCTGTTACTGACGGACGTGTCGATAGCGTGTGGAGCGGAATTGATATGGTAAAAGGGTTTACAGGTAAAGATATCATTATTGGTTTTACCGATTGGGGATTTGATTATACGAATCCTGTCTTTTATGATACAACCCTGACTGATTACAGAATATTGCGGGCATGGGACCAATATCGAAATGCAGGACCGGCGCCTGAAGGATTTAATTATGGTACGGAATTAACAGGAAAAGACGCCCTTCTCCAAGCCCAATGCGATACTTCCAACGTATATGGATATGGTTATCACGGTACGCATGTTGCGTCTATTGCGGCAGGTTCCGGCGCAGAAACGCCATATCGAGGGGTGGCTTATGAAGCAAATTTACTTTTTGTTACCATTTCGGTAAGCGAACAAGCCATTCTTGACGCTTTCTTGTGGATGTACAAGGTTGCACAGATAGAACAAAAAAGACTTGTCGTTAATATGAGTTGGGGGTTATATTATGTGGACAACATGGACGGAACAGGTCGGGTAGCACAAATGATTGATTCTCTTTCTTCTCTTGGCGTTGTCTTTGTAAGCAGCGCAGGAAATAACGGAGATGTGTTTTTTCACTTGCCGCACACCTTTTCTCCTGAAAATGATACGCTGAAATCCTTGATTTCTTTTGCCGGAAATGGTGGCGACGCTCAATGGGGACAATCGGTTTCAATGCTTAGTTCTCCAAATACGGCTTTCTCGTTCGGACTTCAAATGCTAAATTCCAATAACGAACCCATTGCAATGTCTCCTTTCTACCATACAGAGACAGACAACCATTATATTGATACCTTTCTTATAATCAATTCATCAGATACTGTTTTTTATAATGCCTTCATAGAGAAATCCAATCAGTATAACAATCGTCCTCAAGCGAGGTTTAGAATAAAATCCAATCAATACCAAAGCGCTTTAATTGTAGTTTCCGACAGCGGGGACTTTCATGCGTGGAACCTAATAGAATTATCCAATGGCGTAGGGAATTGGGGCGGTGATTTTGTAAGCAACAATATAGAGGGGTTCTCTTCGGGTGATGCGCATTATGGCATCGGAGCGCCTGCTCATGTTGATTGTGTGATTTCAGTTGCCGCCCATAGGTCAAAAGTTAAAAACGCGGCAGGTAGGGAAACAGAAGGAGATATCGCCTATTTCTCAAGCTATGGACCTACGATTGACCAAAGAGTAAAACCCGAAATTTCAGCTCCTGGTTATCAGGTAATTGCTTCAGTATCCAGTTTTACGCAACCGGAAATAGACAGGCTCAGCGTGGTTAGAAGCATTAACTTTCAAGGGAGAGCCTATAATTTTATTAGACTGTCCGGCACATCCATGTCTTCTCCTTTTGTTGCCGGAGTGGCGGCATTGGTACTGCAGGCTAATCCGAATTTAACGCCTGCACAGGTAAAGGAAATTCTCATTCAAACAGCCTACTCCGACGAATATACCCAAAGACAGGGAGCAGAACGTTTCGGCTATGGAAAAGTAAATGCATACCAAGCCGTACTCAAAGCATTGGAAACAGCAAGCCTTTTTCATTTTGAAACAGAAAAAACACAACTTACCCTTTTCCCTAATCCGGGTACTGACGTCGTTTATATTTCCGTACAGGCAGATTCCCGTCCCATTACGCTTGAATTATACGATATATCAGGAAGACAACTGCAAAAACAATCTATTTATTCAGGGGTTAACACGCTTGATACGAAATCTTTTTCAGCAGGATATTATATCTTGAAGTTCTCCAACGGAAAAGAGAGTTGGGTAAAAAAATGGATTAAAAATTAACCATAAATTAGAAAAGGCAGCACGCAACAAGCAACAGGCAACAAGCAGGCAAGCCAAGAACAGCACGCAGATGACGCAGGTTAAACTACCTTAGCCTTCAGGCGAAGGGTTTACTGTCGGCTAAAGCCGACTAAAGGCTTACGCACTCCCAATTGTGCATTATTGTATAGAGAGCGTCCAAAAAGTCCCTCACATCGTCATTGCGAGCGAAGCGAAGCAATCCAGAATACCCGTACAAATCGACATACAACCATTATCTTTATATGCCATTTTATGTTTCATTCTCCTGGATTGCTTCGTGCCTCGCAATGACGACTGGGTTGTGTTGTCAGTAAACGTGTAGACAAGTGAACATGTAAGCGTTATTTTCCTTTCGCACATTCGCCCTTTCGCCCATTCACCCTTTCGTCCATTCACCCTTCTCGCTCGTTCGTCATTGCGAGCGAAGCGAAGCAATCCAGAATACCCTCGCGAAGCGACTTACA
>JAISDH010000184.1 GCA_031264975.1 Bacteroidales bacterium | reverse complement strand
GATAAATTTTTTATTGCTTTGTGAATATTCCGTTTTTCAATTGGAAGTAAATAGGGTTCTGAAATATGAATATGATTTATTAGTTCAATATTTTCATACAAAATATTTTCTTTTTCATGAGCATATATTATTGTTCCCAAATCAACATTAACTTTGAGAGAATCAATTCCTGATTGACGGCAAAAATCAAATGCTTCTTTTGTCGAATTGATAAAATTTGTTCCATAAATTATTGGGTTTGGCTCTAATGCGATAACTGTACCTTTTTTACGTGCGTAATGACCAATTTCATTAAAAAACACAAATGCTGTTTCAAAAATTTTATCAGCAGGATAGTTGGGAGGAATATTTCTGTTTTTAGAACAACCAAAAACTAAATTTTTACAACGAACAGCCTCAGCAAAATCAATAGCCTTCTTTGTGTAATTAATTAGTTTCTCTCTTTCATTAACCGAATTAAATATATTTTCACTTTTTCCGTACAAAATTGATTGTATTGACGATATACTTAAACCATATCGTTTATTCAAATTTTGTGCAAATTTTTTTGCTTCAATAAGTTTTTCATACGGATTTTCAGGAAAAATGCGTGTTGGTGCAATTTCAAGACCGGTAAAATCGTTTTCGCATAAAAAAACATACATTTCATCATCATCTTCTTTATTCCATGCAATATTTGACACCGAAAGTTTCATTGTGTTTCTCTCCTAACAAAATCAATAATTTCATGTAAAACTTGTTCCTTATTAAAAATATAGCCTTTTTTGCCGTTGAAAAGTTCGTCATATTTTGTTCGAAAATTATAGTTTGGAATTTTATTCTCTTCTAAAAATTCATTAACAAATTCATAACCATTAATCAACCGATATATGTCCTTTACAGCAACAGGTTCAACTGCTACGTGAAGTAATCGAATTTCGTTTTCAATAGTAATTTTGATATGTTTCCAAAGATGATTGAGATTATAAAATTGAAACACTGCCCGACTATCCGTAAATTGAAGTGCGGAAAATCCAATACGCATAAATGCTTCACGTAATGCTAATCGAGCGTTAGTCGTACATTCTAATTTGTAAAATCCCGGTTTAAAGAAATGATAATGTTCACTGATGAGAGGTTCTTTCATTGAAAATTCGTTGAATTGTGTTTGATTCAATATTGACGGCAGAAAATTTATTAAATCATAAATAAAGTTTTTCTTAATATTCTTTCCAAACAATCCGGGTAAACGTAAAATATGGCAATCCTTGACAATATTTGTTGCTAAACATTCAAGACGATAACGATTCAAACCGTATGCCGTCAGACCATTGGAATCAATTGTAACGGTTTCATCCATACCATTGGGATTTTTAAAAACGTCTATTGTTGAAATCAATACAAGACGTTTGGGATTTATTTTCTTTATATTTTCAACAGCATTCTCTATGGAAACCATATCGTTTTTCGGGTCTGCTTCAGCGATGAATTTTTCTGACCGTATACCTGAATAGACACACAAATCAGGATTACAGCCAAAAGCTGCTTTTATATTTTTTGAATTAAAAACCCCGTCAAATTGGTGTTCGGTATTGAGATTCGACCCAACAAATCCCGTATAACCAACTAAAATTTCAACTTTATTATTCATATAGGTAAAATAAGAATATTGTTAATTTATCATTGCAAATAATTTTTGCCGTGTATGTATTACCTTGTAATGCGAATTAGCATCTAAAATTATTTTTTCTAATAATTGGGGATCCGCTGGAGAATGATAAGTACAAATAGCCAACTTGGGCGCATAATTCTGCAATATTTTTGTAGAGCCATATAATAAATTTCGTTCTTCACCTTCAATATCTGCCTTAATAAAATCCACTTTTGTAATATTATTTTCTTCAACGTATTTATCCAGTGTTGTTACGTTAATAAGTTGTGGTATTAGTTCTGCTTTTTTACCTTTGGGAACATAACCTGCTCCTGCCGTATCGTAGATCGAGATATAGATCATTACATCTTCTTCTTTCAGACCGAGAGCCTTTTCTACCGGTATGATTTTATTTTTGTTCAAATTTACTGTTTCTTTCAGTAATTCATAATTTTTTTTGACGGGTTCAAATGCATAACAAATTGCTTCTTTTGATGCTGCATACGCGCTAAAATCACCTATCCATGCACCTGCATCTATTACAACATCATTCTTTTTTACTGTAACGTCAAAATTGCCGTCTGTATAACCATAAGGTCCTTCCATCATACAAGGATCAAATATATCAATATTCTTTTTGTCATAATTATCATTAAGGAAGCAAGGGAAGAAAAATACATCCTGAAATATCTGTAATAATGAATTAGTAATCTCTCGGTCATTTGTTACATCTGGTAGTAAGGCACCACAAAAATTGAAACAAGAAAATTCTTGAGTCTTTTCAAGATATATTCTCAAAAAATCTTCTTTATAAAATCCATTCTTAGTATTTTTGAGATAATTCATTGCTTTGCACTTTGTCAAGGGGGGGGGGGGGGGGGTATTCCGTACACTTATTTCATCATATTTTAATAATGTTTTTCTTAACTTTTCTCCTTTATTTTTAATGACAATATCCCATAAACGTGCTTGAAGCCAATAAGGTACAATTTTTCTAACAACAGCATTTCTTGAAATGTTTCTTATGATAGACATAATAAAAAAATTTGTTAAGGGTTTATTCTATTTGTAAAAATTATATACGGTATTTATGCAGCGTCACGTCGAATTTCTTTATCAACGAATTCTTGTTGCAGATTATAATTATTATGATCGCTATTTTCGGCGGCATCGTTCATCTCTTTTTCTTTTTTGATCAATGAGCAAAAAGTATAATTCTTCGCATTGTTGGCAGCTAATATATGATCAAGGTATTTGCAAATCACTGCCAAAATCAAAAAAATGGCACAGAAGGATGTACTACAAAGAAGAAAAGTCGAAGCCCAACCTGAAATTGTTGCACCCATAAGATAAAAGATCAAAGCATGCACTACGCCAGCCGCCGTCAATGCGGCAAACAATAACGTCAACTTTACGATTGATTGTGAAATGAAATCCGTATAATAAATTAACGTATCGATCATAAATCGTGTATTTTCCGCAAAATTTCGCCGATTGTAGTACGTTACATCAACTGAAACAAAATTACATTTCAATCCCGTTAGTACATACGTAACAGTACGATTTACCGGATTCTCTCCAACGTCAATTGTTTTATTTTGACCGCGTCTTGAGGATAGTGTTATCACTGAGGACATTATAGGAGTTGATATTGCGCTACGGAAATTTCTATTTAACATTTTGTAAAAATAAATGGATGACCAACGAATTTTTCGGGGTGTTAGGAATATAAAATCGAACCCTTCTTGACTTTTTTTGTATAAATCAAAAATTGATTCACACTTAAAATCAACACTGATATCCGGTATTTCGACAATATAATCACCAATAGCAGCTTCGATGCCGGCAGTTAATACCTGTTGCGTGCTATGTTGCCGCGACAAAGTTATTATGGTTATCGGAAGTTTAAGTTCTGCTAAAACTTTTAATGTATTATCATTTGAAAAATTATCGACGACAATTACTTCAAAATATTTGAAGTGATTGTCAAGCATACTGTAAATATCTGTTATTTTTTGAACTAAAAATTTTTCATCGTTTCTAATAGCAATAATAACAGAGATATAATTTTCCTCAAAATTTTTCATATTTACTCCTTTTTTGTTTTGGTAATTTTATTGGTTGAGTATTGTATCTAAATCATACATCGTGTTTATTTTTCCTGAAAAGACTGTATAAAAATCTGGTTTTTCAGAAAGTTGGCGTATAATGGTTGGTCTGCTATCATCAATTTCGGACGATTTTAAAATTGGTTTAAGAGTGAAAAGACTCTTGACGTACTCAATTTTAATATCAGAGTTTATGTATTTTTTAGCGGTTTGATACATTTCCTTAAAAGCCGAATAAGGATGATAGGAACAATGATTACAGTTGGCAGTATGTTCCGGCGAACAATCGTTACGTTTTTTCATGCAAGCAAAATTGGGTAACATATCAAGGGAAGTATTGTGCGGTGTTTTTGATACGGTAGTTATCGAGTGATAACCGCTCATTCCAAACGGCATAAGACTAAAAAAAGGACCATCCATCAATGTTAGACCAATGTTTTTAACCATATCGGATACATTGCATAAAATGACTTCACAAAGTTCATATTTGATACCAATCATTTCAAAATTAAATAAATGATGTACTTGATTTGTACCGGCATAAGAAGCGTTTAGTACAAATGGCGTACAAATTTCATGGTTATTTGAAAGTATTAAATTCCATTCTTCACCAATTTTACGTACCGATTTAATTCTTGTATTAAATGCCAATTCCACATCATTATCACGTATTTTTCTTAAAAAACGTTCTTTGATTTTTATAGCGTCGAATGTAAATTCGCGAGTTACAAATACTTTTTCAACTGTATTTTTATTGAAATATTTTTCAATAGGAATTTGTTCACAACGCACACCAACATTTCTACAAAATTTTTCAAATTGTGTACCGTTTGTCCAGCTGTAATGTTTTGCGATGGCATAAATTTGTTCAAAGTTTTGATTAACACAATCACTGAAATCTTTGAGAAAACGATCAAAATATTTTGCTGATTTGGTAGCGGTTGAAAAGGAACGCGGATAGTGATAACCGTTATGCAAACGAGCCTGATTGATATAACTTCCTCTCATAAATGGTTCTTTATCAATATCAATAACCAATACGTGCTTCCCTTTGGATA
>JAISDH010000065.1 GCA_031264975.1 Bacteroidales bacterium | reverse complement strand
TTCATTAACCCTTAATCATTATTTTCTCCCCCTTTATGGTTTAATTCGGAGAATGGTATAACGTAGCAGTATTTCCACTAAAAACAGTCCCAGTGCAACGAGCAAGAAGGGGAAAAATTCATCCGGTTTATTTGTAAAGTGATATTCGGTAATGCGTGTTTTTTCCATTTTATCTATTTCGTCGTAGACTTCTTGCAGTTTGGTTTTATTTTGCGCACGGAAATATTTCCCGCCTGTTTTTTGCGCTATATTTTTAAGTAAAGGTTCGTCTATTTCTACTTTTATATACATGATTCCGTAAGGCGTAGAGATGGGAGCATTTCCTATTGTTCCGCATCCGATAGTATACACTCTAATTCCAAATTCACGAGCAATTTCCGCCGCAGAATAAGGGTCAATATGTCCGGCATTATTAACGCCGTCGGACAAAAGGACAATGACCTTGCTTTTCGCCTGACTTTCACGCAGACGATTTATTGCCGTACCCAATCCGTCGCCAATGGCGGTTCCGTCGTCAATGATACCAAATTTTACAGTTTCCAAAGACCGCAAAAGCGTTTGATAGTCGCTTGTTAAGGGGCATTTGGTATAGGCTTCTCCGCTATAAACAACAAGTCCGATTCTATCGTTAGAACGATTTTCGATAAACGTTTGCATTACATTTTTACAGGCGTCCAACCGATTGGGACGAAAATCCATAGCCATCATACTCCCCGAAACATCCAGCGCCATCACAATATCAATCCCTTCAACATCCACTTGCTTGTGGGATATTGAAGATTGGGGTCTTGCCAGAGCAATAATAACAAAAATGATAGCAAGCATCCTCAAAATAAAAGGAAGATGTCTGAATTTTTGCTTTGCAGACTTTATTCCCAGGAAAGGCGTCTCCGTTGAAACGGAAAATACAGCATACATCCGGTTTTTCTTCCAGATATATCCTGCCGTTAACAAAACAACTATCGGAAGCAACCACAAAAACGCCGCATTGGCAAACTCCAAACTTTTTAAATATACTACTATATTCATCTCCAACAATTATTTTATTACAGTTTCTTTCTCTTGTTTTGTCGTCTGTACAAAATCAACAATGTTTTGGTAACAAACGCTGCTTTCATCCGGTAAAGGATTTGCTTTTGCAAATTTCACCATATCCGACAAATATAATGTTTGTTTTAATTTCTGCATTGCTTCAACGGAAATATCCAAATCGGACAAAGCAACCATAATTTCCGACGAAACCATCTCCATAGCGGCAATATCCCAACGATGTTCAATATACGTTCTCACGATGTCGCTTAATTCACTGTAATACTGTTTCACATAACCCGACTGATATAATTTCTTTTGCCATAATTTATTGAGCATTTCAAGAGCAAGGACATGCGCAGGTATCTTTGGTTTTTCTTTTGTTATTGATTTGGGCTTTCTTTTATTGTTCAAATGTTGTATAAGAAAAATGCTTCCCACGATTAGACCAAATACCAACAACGCTCCGATAATATACGGTAATGCTTCTCTAATGGTTATCGGCGCAGATAAAGGTTCTTTAATATCTTTAATCGCTAATGCCGTATCTATGGCAAGGGTGCGAACAGAGAAAAATAAAGGTTCTGTTTCTGCCAGCAAAACAGAATCCAACCCGTAAAACGGCATGGAAGGAATAACATATTCTCCCGAATCAAAAGCGGTGATAACCAATTGACGGGTTAGACGGTATCCATTTTCGTCTTTTATGGTATCAATAGCCGATTGTTTAACAATTTCAATACCTGCTATACAAGTATCGCAATATATAGGAAAGGAAACAGGTACTATTTGGCTCGACATGAAGGTTTGAATTAAACGCACCTGATCTCCTATTATGATGTTATTGCTGTCTAATCGAGCAATGGCAACATTATCTTGCGCCTGCAAATGAAAGGACGATAATCCTGCCAAAAATATAATCAAACAATATCTTTTTAATTTCATAACTAAGCCCGTCTTTTAAACAGTTCCATTAAAACAGGGATATAATCCTGTTCCGTAAATAGTTTTATATTATCCGTCCCTGTACGGCGAAAAATTTCCCGTAATTCGTCTTCATGTTGTTTCCACCAAAGAGTATATTTCTTTATGAATTGAACATTGGAAGTATCAACAATATGTTTTTGTCCTGATTCCAGGTCTTGAATTTGCAAAAGTCCCACAGTCGGCAACATCATTTCTCCTCTGTCGCAAACCCGAATGGCAGAAATATCGTGCTTTTTCCCTGCAATGCGTAAAGCCGTTTCAAATTGGGTTTCTATAAAGTCTGAAATCAAAAACGCCGTACATTTCTTCTTGATAACATTGGTGAGATATTGTAAAGCCAATGTTGTATCCGTCTTACTGTATTGTGGAGTAAGGTTTACCAGTTCACTGATAATTCTCAAAATATGTGTCTTCCCTTTTTTAGGAGGAATAAACTTTTGAATCGTATCATTGTAGAAAATTACCCCGACTTTGTCGTTATTAGTGATTGCGGAAAAAGACAACACCGCCGCCAATTCGGTAATAAGGTCTCGTTTGAGCATTTTTCTTGTTCCGAAAAACGAAGAAGAACTAATATCAATCAGAATCATCACCGTCAGTTCTCTTTCTTCTTCAAATACCTTAATGTAAGGATGATTAAAACGAGCCGTTACATTCCAGTCTATCGACCGAACGTCGTCTCCATACATATATTCCCTTACTTCGCTAAATGCCATACCCCTTCCTTTGAAGGCGCTATGATACTGTCCCGAGAATACATGTTGAGATATTGTGCGGGTTCTAATTTCAATCTTGCGTATTTTTTTGATTAACTCTGCTGAATTCAATTTTCCAAAATTTAATCGTTATCATTAAAATATATTGTTCGACCTTTCACTTTCAAAATATCAAAATGCTGTTTGAAAAAAACCAATTGAATGGATTATGGAACTTCAATCGCATTTAATATATCATTAATAATATCATCTGTTGTAATATTTTCGGCTTCGGCTTCGTATGTCAATCCTATACGGTGTCTCATCACCGCCGGACATACTGCTCTGACGTCTTCCGGTATAACATAGCCTCGTCGTTTAATAAAAGCAAAAGCCTTTGAAGCCAATGCCAAATTAATAGATGCACGGGGAGATGCGCCATAACTTATCATGGAAGAAAACTTATCCAATTTATACTGTTCAGGGTATCGAGATGCGAAAACGATGTCGGTAATATAATTCTCTATCTTTTCGTCAATATAAACCTCGCGAACCACTGACCTTGCCTTGATGATATCTTCTTTTTTCAAAACGGCATTTGTAACAAGTAGCGTATTTCCTATTTGTTGTCGAAGAATTACCTTTTCTTCTTCTTTTGTAGGATAATTGATAACCACTTTAAGCATAAAGCGGTCTAACTGCGCTTCCGGCAATGGATATGTTCCTTCCTGTTCAATAGGATTTTGTGTAGCCATTACCAAAAAAGGTTCATCCAGTAAGAATGTTTCTTCTCCAATGGTAACCTGCCTTTCCTGCATGGCTTCCAGTAATGCGCTTTGTACTTTTGCCGGAGCACGATTTATTTCATCCGCCAAAATAAAATTGGCAAACAGCGGTCCCTTCTTTACGTGGAAATCTTCTGTTTTTTGACTATAAATTAACGTTCCCAATAAATCGGCAGGGAGTAAATCAGGAGTAAACTGAATACGGCTGAATTTTGCCTGTATTACATTTGCCAATGATTTTATAGCAAGCGTCTTTGCCAATCCCGGTACGCCTTCCAATAGAATATGTCCATTTGACAACAATCCTATCAGCAATTGTTCAACCATGGATTTCTGTCCTATTATTACCTTGCTCATCTCCATGTTGATGATATCTACAAAAGAACTTTCCTGTTGAATCCGATCATTTAATGCTTTAATATCCAATATGTCTGACATAAATATATGTATAAGATTAGAAAACTTTACCATGTCTAACGGAGATTGAATGTGATTTATTTTTTGACAGGAGAAAAAAAATAATTTATCATTTTGTTTTTGGTATTGATTTTTTTTGTATCTTTGCACAGATTTTTAGATTTAAAAAACTTGACGCGGGGTAGAGCAGTGGTAGCTCGTCGGGCTCATAACCCGGAGGTCGCAGGTTCGAGTCCTGTCCCCGCAACAACAAAGCCTTACAATTTTTTTTGTGAGGCTTTTTTTATATGTTTGCACAATGGGTTACAGATTCTTTTCTTATATTTGCTATCGGATTAAAAGAAAACGTTATGTTCATTCCGCATTTGTCTACAATTTTATTGTTTCCGTATTAAAGCAGAAAACGGATTCAAGTCGTCGGGGTGAAATTAAAAAAATCAGAAATCAGTTACTAAAAAATAAATACAACTTACCTCTTATTGGATTAACCGAAAACAAAGCCCCTCTCTCTGCATCATCCACAAACCTTTATGCAATAGCAAAGCGGTTTTCTACTTCGATAAAGATTGGACGTATTCTATATAATTTAGTCAAACATTATCATCTTCGCCACATTGTTGAATTTGGAACGTCTACGGGCATTAATACGGCATATATGGCGAAAGCGCATGACAATGT
>JAISDH010000039.1 GCA_031264975.1 Bacteroidales bacterium | reverse complement strand
TTTTTGTACCCATGCGCAATTTATATAATTTTTTGACGAAAACATTGTCTTTCTTTTTGTTTCTGTTATTGGCAGGTATCTGTATTTATTGCATATACAAGACCGGCGGATATAGACAATGGGCTTTGAACGCACTCTCTAAAGAAATTACGTATCCGCTTTTAAAACTGCAAACCGAATGGGAAGAGTGGCTTTATCTGCGGAATGAAAATCAGCGTTTATTGGCTCAAAATAAGAACTTGTTAATGCTCGCTTTCAATCATAAACGAACGGTTGACACGGTAGAAGACATTTATTATGGAGATTCTTTATTATTTTCCTATCATCCGGCGAAGATGATAGAAAACACGGTTAATAAACAAAACAATTATATCATATTGGATAAGGGGTATGCCGACGGAATAAGAATCGATATGGGCGTTATTTCGCCGGAAGGCGTTGTGGGGATTGTGAAGGAAGTTTCTCCCAATTTTTCTGTGGTATTGTCGCTCTTACATTCGGATTTCAGCATTTTTACCAAAATAAAAAACAACGACGTTTCGGGCGTTTTGACTTGGAATGGACTGAATATAGAATATGCGCAAATGAACAACCTCGCTCATATCGAAAACATTAAAGTGTCCGATACCGTTGTTACGCAGCATTCTCTTGTGTTTCCGCCGGATTATCCCGTTGGAATTGTGTCTTCTATTCAGCCGGAAACGAAGGGAGGCTATTTTATGTTAAATATAAAATTACTGGCGCCTTTTGATAAATTAAGCAACGTCTATATTATTGAACAGAATTATTCGGAAGAACTCAACAATTTAATGGAAAGGATTCATGCAAATGAGTAAAATATATGTAAAATACACGCTCAGTTTTATACTGCTTGTTTTGTGTCAGATTTTCCTTTTCGATAAGATTAATTTGTGGAACATTGTTACTCCGATGGTTTATATCAGTTTTATCTTTTCGCTTCCCTATCAAACCCCTTCATGGCTTGTCATTTTGCTGGGTTTCTTGATGGGATTGACCGTCGATTTTTTTACGGGCGTATTGGGCATTCATGCGCTTGCCACGTTAATTATTGCCTTCATTCGTCCTTTGGTGATTTATATGATTCCTTTGCGGGTGGAAAGGGAAGAACATTTATATCCCATTCTTTATGACATGAAATTTGTTTGGTATATGCAATATGCGTTTTTGTTAACGTTGATACATCATTTGGTATTTTTTTTCATAGACATCGCAAGTTTTCATAACTTTTTAAGAACGTTAATCGTGGTTTTGGCAAATACGGGATTTACTGTTGTCTGTATTTTTATTATACAAATATTATTTTATAAAACTTCAAAAAGATATTAAAACATGGCATTAAATGACTTTATTATTCGGTTAATCGTAGCAATGCTTTCGGGGATGATTATCGGGACGGAACGGGAATGGAGGTTGCGGACAGCCGGATTATTAACAAATACTTTGGTAGCCATAGGCGCTGCGACATACGTTATTGCGTCGGAAGTGCTTACGCAAACGGGCGGCGACCCTTCCCGCGTTTTGGGACAGGTTGCTACCGGTATTGGTTTTTTGGGAGCGGGCGTGATTATGCGGGACGGATTTAATATTCACGGATTAAATTCTGCGGCAACAATATGGTGTTCTGCGGCAATAGGAACGTTGGCTGGATTTAATTTAATTATCGAAGCCTTGATTGTTGCCTGTTTGGTGGTTTTGGTAAATATCGTCGTCAGACAGGAAGCGCTTTTTATCAGTAAGTTATCTTTACACAAAAAGAAAGCGATTGCCGGTATTTCCGTGCGGTTTTATATGGACGAACTGACGGAAGGCGAATTTAGAATTTTCTTAATGGAATCTTTACAAACTTTTCCCCTGCTTGCGTTACGTTCTTTTCAGTCGGGAAAAACAAGTTTTTTTCCTTCTTCCCGTGAATTTGTCTGTGAAATACTGTTTGATAAAAATCATGGAGACAGTTTTAAAGAATTTATTGCAACCGTGTCGAAATATCCTCATTTGCACAAGTTGCAACAGGAATCTATTTTTATTAATTCATAAATAAGGAGTATGTTTACAAAATTAATGCAAAGTATAAAGATAAAAAAAGTTATTTCGTTCGTCTTTCTTTGTTGTATATTGGGTTGCGGTGTACGGCAAAATATTGTGGATAAGGCAGAAGTTTCCACAAATATTACGGACAGGGAATGGGTAGCAGTCAAGGTAGAAAATGACGAAATGGAATCATTAAATACGGGTCGGCGTCCTACGATACAATTGTCGGAAGGGAAAATGAGCGGACATTCCTCCTGTAACCGTTTTCATGGAACATATATCATGGACGGCAATAAGTTAACGTTCGACCAAATCATGATGACTAAAATGTTTTGTCCGGAAACGGATTCATTGGAGAAACTTTACACAAAAACGCTGTCCGACGTACGTTTATGGGAATATAAACAGGGGAGACTTTATTTTTTAAATCAGGAAAAAGAAATAATCATTATTTATAAAGAATTTTGAACTGTATAAAATATGGAATACAATTTTAAGGAAATAGAAAAGAAATGGCAACAAAAGTGGCTGAATGATAAAACATTTAAAACCGATAATCATTCGGATAAGCCAAAATATTATGTATTGGATATGTTTCCTTATCCTTCGGGGTCGGGTTTGCATGTGGGGCATCCGTTGGGTTATATTGCCAGCGATATTTACGCGCGTTACATGCGGTTGAAAGGATATAATGTATTGCATCCGATGGGTTATGACGCCTACGGTTTGCCGGCGGAACAGTATGCGATACAAACAGGACAACATCCTGCCATAACAACGGAAACAAATATTAAACGTTATCGTGCGCAATTAGATAAGTTGGGATTGTCCTTTGATTGGGACAGAATTGTTCGTACGGATGCGCCTGCTTATTATAAATGGACGCAGTGGGTGTTTTTGCAGTTATTTTCCAGCTATTATTGTTATGACGCACAACAGGCGCGTCCTGTTTCGGAATTGATAGATTGTTTTAAACAACAGGGGACAAAAGACTTAAATATAGCGTCTACAGCCGTTCTTGATTTCACAGCCGAGCAATGGAATAAAAAGACGGAAAAAGAACAGCAGGAAATACTGATGAACTATCGTTTGGCGTATTTGTCCGATTCGATTGTAAATTGGTGCAGCGCTTTGGGAACGGTGCTTGCGAATGACGAAGTGGTAGGCGGCGTTTCGGTTCGCGGGGGACATCCTGTAGAACGAAAGTTAATGAAGCAATGGTCTTTGCGTATCACGGCTTACGCCGAACGTTTATTAAAAGGACTGGAAACGCTGAGTTGGTCGGATTCTTTAAAAGAAATTCAACGTAACTGGATAGGTCGCAGCGAAGGCGCCTCTATTCGGTTTGCCATCAGCGGACATGCCGATTTTTTGGAAATATTTACTACGCGACCCGATACTGTTTTTGGCGTTTCTTTTATGGTCTTGTCTCCCGAACATGAATTAAATGAAATCATTACCACTAATGTTCAGAAAGAATCTGTTGAAGCATACATTTCATGGGCAAAAAATCGTTCCGAACGGGAAAGGCAAGCCGAAGTAAAAATGGTAACGGGCGTGTTTACCGGCGCATTTGCCGTTCATCCTTTTACAGGGGAACAAATTCCCATTTGGATATCCGATTATGTATTGGCGGGTTACGGAACGGGCGCCATTATGGCAGTTCCGGCGCATGACAGTCGAGATTTTGCTTTTGCCCGTCATTTTAACCTTCCTGTTACGCAAGTAATTGTTCCCAAAGGAGAACAGCCGGAAGATACCGCAAATTGGGAAGAATCAAAAGACGGCAAAGAGGGAACGTGTATCAATTCCGATTTCATTAACGAAATGCCGGTCAAGAACGCTATTTCTGCGGTAATAAAGAAAATAGAGGAATTAAACATCGGATATGGTACGGTTAATTATCGTTTACGCGACGCCATTTTCAGTCGCCAGCGATATTGGGGAGAACCTTTTCCCATCTATTATAAGGAAGGGATTCCGTATCCCATGGCGGAAAAAGACCTCCCGCTTCAATTGCCCGACATAGATAAGTATCTTCCCACAGAAACAGGGGAACCTCCTTTAGCGCGCGCAAAAAATTGGACATACAACGGATATCCGCTCGATTGTAATACCATGCCCGGATTTGCCGGTTCCAATGGTTATTATCTGCGGTATATGGAGCCTGATAATAAAGAGGCGTATGTTGGAAAACAGGCGAATGAATATTGGGGAAACGTAGATTTATACATGGGCGGCGCCGAACATGCAACGGGACATCTGTTATATGCCAGAATGTGGAATAAATTCCTGTTTGACTTGGGGATTGTCTCCAAAGACGAACCCTTTCAAAAGTTAATTAATCAGGGCATGATACAGGGCAGAACAAGTTTTGTTTATCGTGAAAGGGGAACAAACCGATTCATTTCTCTAAATCTGAAAAACAATTATCAAGTAGATTCGATTCGTGTAGATATCAATCTGGTAGATAATGATATTTTGGATATAGAACAGTTTAAAAATTGGCGTTCGGAGTTTGCCGACGCTGAATTTGTTTTGGAAAATGGAAAATATATTTGCGGCTATGAAATAGAGAAAATGTCCAAATCATATTATAATGTTCAAAATCCGGATAATCTTGTAGAAAAATACGGAGCGGACACCTTACGAATGTATGAAATGTTTTTAGGACCTCTTGAACAGTCAAAACCCTGGAATGTACAGGGGATAGAAGGAACGGCTCGTTTTATTCGTAAATTTTGGAAGCTATATCATTATAATGATGAAAATAATTTTTGTATTTCGGAGGACGTACCGTCTTTACAGGAGTTAAAAATCTTGCACAAAACCATTAAAAAGATACAGGAAGATATTGAGGGATTTTCTTTCAATACGTCGGTAAGCGCCTTTATGATTTGCGTAAATGAGCTTACAGAATTAAAATCCAATAAGAGAGCCATTTTAGAGCCGCTTTGCATACTTATTTCTTCGTTTGCGCCGCATATTGCAGAAGAACTTTGGCAATTGTTGGGAAACAAAGAAACCATTTCCTATACTTCTTTTCCGCTTGTGAATGAAGAATATTTACAGGAAAGTACGGTAACTTATCCCGTTTCTTTTAATGGAAAAACACGATTTATGCTGGAAATAGACGTTCATATTCCTGTTGAAGAAATTGAAGCGCTTGTTTTGCAATCTCCCGAAGCGCAACGCTGGATTGAAGGAAAAACGCCTAAAAAAGTGATAGTTGTTCCTAAAAAGATAATCAATATTGTGATATAATTTTGTATCTCTCAAGAAAGTATTATTCGGGTGAATTATAATTTTTTTGGCAATAATTTGGTTTGAATACTTTTATTATGTATCTTTGCAACGTTTATCAAAAGTCATCGTTGAACAAATTATCTTATTGTCATCTTTCTTTTTGCAAGGGGAGCAATACCAAAAAAACAACTAATATTTATCTATAGTCCAATGAATTTAAATTACAAGTAATGGCAAAATTATTATATGTAAAAGAACATTTGAGATGTTATCATTACGACAGTCAAGACAGTCCTACGATTGGATTGATTGATTTTGAGAAGAACCAAAAGAAAAGTATGCAAATAAATTCTCATTCTATTTTTATTATATTGAATGGTTCGGGAAGCATTTCTTATGGTAAGTTTGTTAATCGTCCGATAAAAGCCGGGGATATATTTTTATTGCCGATATACACGCATGTTCAATTTTATCTTGAGAAAACATTTTCAGCGTTGGTGTATCGGTTACCGCTAAGTTTTCATTTTTGCGATCATTTTTCTCTTGAAGCCTTATACAGTCAGGGTTACAAACCGGAAATCACAGACGACTTTCAAATTCTTAAAGTAAATGAGCGAATAAAGTTATATTTAAATGCTTTAATTCCCTGTTTGAAAGACGGGTTGAAATGTGTAAATTTTTTAGAACTGAAGCGAAAAGAATTATTATTTCTTTTACGGGCGTATAATACGAAGGAAGATTTGGCTTTCTTTTTCTCTCCCGTCTTAACGGACGATATGGAATTTTATGCTTTTGTTTTAGACAACTATCAATCGATTAAGACGGTAAAGGAATTGGCTTTGCTTGCCGATTATGGTCTCACAGGTTTTGAAAAGCGATTTCGAAAAGTATTTGGCATGTCTGCGCATCAGTGGATGAAAAATCAGTTATCGGACAGTATATACCATGAGATTACGTGCAGTAAGAAATCGTTTACAGAGATTAGCGATATTTATGGTTTTTCATCATCGGCGCATTTAAGTAATTTTTGCAAGTTAGTTTTCGGAGCGACGCCGAGTTCCATTCGAAAAAAAATGTCCATGCCCGAACCCGCCGAATAAGAAATAAATACTTTAAGCAAAAGCAGATACATTTATAAATTATTGTTTACTCAAAAAAGAGGGTATAGCTCAGTTTGGTTAGAGCGCTTGCTTGACATGCAAGAGGTCACAGGTTCAAATCCCGTTATCCTCACTCAAAAATAAAACAAATTAATCATTAGGCAACAAGCTGCAGGCAGCAGGCAATAGGCAGCAAGCCACGAAGGGCGAAGGCGCGAAAAGAACAAGATACATGCAAAAATTCGTCTACTTGTCCATTAATCACTAACTTATTTACATCCTTTCGTTACTTGCTCCTTTAAAAAAAATATAGCGCTTTTGCAGGTGAAAAAATATGATGTTATGGATTCTAAAATATTGAACGATATTATTACTGTATTAGACAAATCTCCCGTTGAAAAGGCTTGGCTATTTGGTTCTTTTGCTCGAAACGAAGAAGACAGTCAAAGCGATATTGATTTGCTGATACGTTTCAGTCCAAATGAAAAAATCACACTTTTTCGTTACGGAGGTATTGTTTATAATTTAGAACAAATCACAGGCAGGAGAGTAGATTTAGTTGAAGAAGGAATGTTGAAATCATTTGCGCTTGAAACAGCAGAAAAAGATAAAATATTGATTTATGAGAAGTCCTGAACAAGACAAAGAACGAATAAAACATATTTTTGATGCAATCGAGAATATGCTGAATTTTACGAATGTTCATCGGTTATGCCGCTAATCATTAATTTCTTTCTTGTTTTCGTTTTCTTCTTCTTTCTTGTTTTTTTCTTCTCATTTCGATGAGATTACGAGCTGCTTTGTATTGCAGGTAAAAATCAGGGGCAGAAGATTTGAAAAGAGTAATATGTTTATCCAGCAAATCATACACTACTGAATCTACCTTTGCAAATAAAAATTTAAGATTAGTGGTAGCAACCTTGCGTTCTTTTTTTGTTGTCTGTAACTTTTGAATATGCGTTGTAAAGGTAGCTATTGCATTTTTAAGAATGTCTATTTCTGTTTGGTCAATTCCATAGTCTTTTATCTCATCTATATGTTTTTCGGCTTCGGCGGCAATAACATTTGCAAGAATAATTACGTCATTATCACGTGTGTTGTAGAACATACTCTTGTTAACATTTACTTTGGACTTCAATACGTAGTCTTTATTTATGAAAGCGAAGATATATAGTATATTCGCTATTTTTATCGCTTGTTCTGACAATCCTTCATACTCTTTATTTTTTTCTTCTGCCAATCCGTATGTGTTGTTTTCTGCTTGTTGTTGGGACGCTTGTTGTATCTCCACAATACCTTTTTCCAATAGTTCCAATGCGTTTACCATCGTAGGTATATTGGAATATACTGATAAAAAACGCTTACATGTTGCCACTACTCTTGCGTACATCTCTAATTTTTCCCCTTGTCTGTCTGTCATACTTCTATCTGTTTAATTATTTGGTTCATTATTTAAATATTTATTTATGGACGAATATCCGGCTATGAATATCTTTAATCGCTATTTTCTTCATTCGTTAATCCGACTGCAAAGATATACAAATTTTTTTGGATATATTATTTTCAAAAATTTTTTTCAATTGCTTTTTTATTCTGTTTACAAAAAACAGTACCGCGTTTCTATAAATATCAGGTATTTTTCGCTCTGCTTTTCGTCTTTCCACTTGTCCAAACGTTTGTTTGTATTTATTGAAATATATCTTATTGCTCTTGAATTGTTTTTTTATGCTAAAATATTGAACGATATTATTAGCGTATTATACTTTTTGCGCTCTGGTTTTGTGTATTGCGTACAATATAAATTAGCGTCTCTGCATCCCGTAGGGAATGCTTCTCTCGGTAGAAAAACATGCCGTAATACCACATTGCATCCCGTTAGGGATGCATCCTTTCTCTCATTCTTCCATTGTGCCTTTCTCTCTTTTTGCATTGTTGGAGAGAATCTCTTCGAGAGAAAAAAAACAGAAAAAAACGTCGTTTGTAATTAAGATAAATATTCTTGTATTTGTTTAATATCAAGATTGGTAATAGCCTGTATTTGCTCTAAAGATAATCCGTTTCGGTGACAATTGCGTACCATAATCTTAAAAGTTTCTTCCTTCCCTTCTTCCTTCCCCTCTTTCAATCCCTCTTCCTTCCCCGCTTTCAATCCCTCTTCTTTACCTTCTTTCAATCCGGCTTCTTTGCCTTTAGATAAACCTTCTCTTAACCCTTCCGACCTGCCTTTTTCTTCTGCTGTTTGGGCTTTTCTTATTAATCCTTTTTCTGTGCTGACGTTATTCCAATAAGTTTCGTAAGCTCTGAGTTCTGATTCGGTAAATGCCCCTACTTCGCATATTGTGATTGCTTTTTGTATGGCTGCTTCTGATAGTAATTCCGGATCCACTTTGCTGGTTTTTTTCGTTTATCTCACGAAGAAAACGAAGCCATAAAGCCGAAAGTTTTCGTTCTTTCCATTTTTCCGGTTTAAACTTGGGCAATTCTACCAATACAAACTCCAATCCTTCAATGACGTCTTCCGTGTCATATCTGTTTATTGATTGATAGTGGTGATAAAATTCGTCTGTTCGTTTGTCAAATACGTCGTTTAAAATACCTAATCCGTATACGGTTTGCAACAAATTAAAATCATCGCCTCGTTCTATTTGCCGAATGTATGCTTTGGTGGTATTAAATACTAATCTGTTGTTAAATATTTCACTCCAAAACATTTGCATTTCAACGATAAACTGCCGCTTAAAATTATCAATACATCTTACGTCTACAATGGTATTCTTTCCGAATGGACGGTCGGGAACTTGTTCCGGAGTCAGATATTGTATTGTTTCTATCTGTTGACCAGGCGACAAGGGCATAATTGCATTGAGAAAACTAATTAGCAAATCATCGTGTTCTCCAAATATCTTTTTAAAAATCAAGTCGTTTTTCGGGTCTAAATACAGCGTTTTATCCATATCCGTTTTATTGTTTTATTATTCAGTGGTGCAAAGGTACAAATAATTTATTCACAAATAACATCTGATGAAAAATAGTAATTAATCGCTCATTAATCCGCGATAAATGAAGAAGGAAAATATTTTTTTTGGATTTGCAAGTGATTTGTTATTAGAAAATAGACTCGAAATTATAGGAAAGCGATTAGCGATTAATACTTTTCCCTCGTGGTTTGCCTGCCTGTTGCTTGTTGTCTGTTGCTTGTTGCCTTAATTTGCGTATATACTCTTTCTTTACTGTTCTGAATAAAAAAAATGCTGAAACGAAAAAAAAATAGAATAAAAAAATAAACGCCATACAATATGTATATTTATCTTGCGTTTTGTAGGCGTGTGAATGTGTAATTTTATTACGCTGTTTTTAGCAAAGAGGTTGCCGCCCGGCAACCTCTTTCATTATGTATATGTTATGTATAAAAATAATTAGAAAGCACAAGGAATAAGATGTAAGATGCAAAAGAGCAAAAATAGAAACCTGAAAGGCTTGAATCAATATGCTACGCAATGTCGTCAACTTAAAGGAAAAAATCCACAAAAAAACAAAACCATGAGCGAAGCTGTATTTCAGACGCCGGAAGGCGTCAAATATGTGTAACCCCGTGCAAGCCGAAGGCACACTTAGGGACAGAACGAACGTACTGGATTGCTTGGTTCCTCGCAATGACGGGTCGGTTAATGTCGTCGTCATACACTCGTCCGTCATTGCGAACGCAGTGAAGCAATCCAGAAGAAAAACGCTGACAAACTCCCCCGTATATCTCTCCTTTTCAACTCCGGTTGGAGTTGAATTATTTCGAAGTTCTGATAAAGAGGACGTATTTCTACCCCAATCTATGTTTCGCTTGCACGGGATTACACGCGCTGAACGCCTTCCGGTATTTTTTAAGTTGACGACATTATGCGTTGGTTACCGAAAAACATAATCCGAAGGGATTGACAAACATATATGTGTATGGCAAAAGCGTTTCCTTCTCACAATTTTAGTCTGTGCGAAGTAAAAATGCTTGTTACTTGTTGCTTCATTTTCTTGTTCATTTGTCTATGCCTTCTTTGTTTTGTCTAAATAATATATTTCAAAACTGTTTTTTTTATTTGTCATTCTCCTGTTCTTTTCTGTTTTCTATCATTTTTTTTAGCTCGCGAGTAGCTATATCAATCTCTTTGTCAAATCCATTCATATATTCCTCAAATGTATAATGTACCCAAATATCCGGTTCTATGCCTTTATCTAATGGTTTTAATGAATAAGGGAATAACACTCTGCGTGTACAAACCCTTGCATATCCATTAGGGTCTGGCCATTCTCTAAAAACCAATGGTGAACCGGTAGAACCAAAAGAAGGTTGTCCAATAAGTAGCGGTCTGTCTTCTCTTTCATATAAAATAACCAAAAAATCTTCCGCCGCTGATACTGTCATTGTTGAAATAAGAATAACAACAGGGACAGAAAATTTTCTGATACTATCGCCAATAAAGATAGTATCGCCGGGAACAGTACGATAAGCATTCATCTCATAATACGATTTATATTCTTCTGCCCAATTACCATTGGCTTTTCTGACAGCGTCATGTATTCTGGTTTGCCATGCATAATTGAGGAAAAAAGAATCTTGAATAATATATTGCAAAAAATACCATGCAACATCTGTGACTCCTCCGCCATTATTGCGCATATCAATAATGATTGCGTCAGCGCTATACAAGGTATCTTTTATTTTCTCAAAATAGGGGATTAACTTCCCATCGTAATGCCAAAAAGAATTAAGAGCCAATACGGCAATATTGTCATCTACCCACTTAATTTCTAATGGATCGAAAGTTCTTTTAGGGGCTTTCCCAACGGATTTGCTTTTTTCTCTGGTTTTTTCTCCATTACGAGGCGGCGTATTTGTTCGTATTTCTTGATTGGGAGTAAGGTATTTAATGGTAATTTTATCTTGCAATTGACGAGCGGAAAATAATCTTGCGGCTGCCAATACTTGTTGTGTAGGTTTATATTTTGAGTCAACAAATGGATTAATGTATTTATCCATATATTCATTAAATGGGAGTCCATTTATTTCAAGAATTTTAGAACCAATGGGATAAATATCGACCAAATTTTCTCTTGTATCAACGATATACAAAGAATCATTAAAATATTCAACAAGCATTGGAATATAATCTATATACGGCGCAATTTTATTAGTATATACGCTGGAATGTCCATCCTGTAAACTGCCGGCAAAATTTCTCATAATTTCATAAAAATCTATATCATTAGTCGTTCCTTCTATCATGGGTATGTAAACCTTATATAAACTGTCCCAGTCGAAAGTCAATTTATCAAAGAAGGCAAAATTATATTTTGTCTCCGACCAAAAAAGACTCAATGCCATAATTTTATCAGCTTTGGAAAGTTTGTTGGGCAATAAGTTACTAAATGAAATAGCGCTATATGCCGTATCTCCTTTATATACAATCGAAAAATAAACAGGTTTATTTAGCTTTACCTCAAATGTAGCAGAATCTATATCTGAAACAAACTTCACCTTCTTTTTTTTCTCTATTGGGTCATATAATTCTAATATATCGGGACGAATATCCGAATTTATATGCCAATCTATTATCCTTTCGTCAAAATAAATTTTAATACTTCGAACATTCGAATGCATAATTACCTCTTTCTTTTGAGCAAGTCCAATATATTGCAAACAAACAAGAAAGAGAATTAAATAAACTGATTTTCTATTGTTACTATTCATGATATCTCATTTTTTAATTTTTGATAGTTTTTTTCATTCACATTCCATCATGTTGCAAAGATATATCTTTTCCCAATATAAAATACAATCTTGTAATTTAATCTTTGAAGGATGTAAAAAAGAGATTCAGCAGATTCAAATAAACGGTTGGCTATTAAATAATAAACAATGAGCAATAAAAACCTGTCCACCTGTCTACTTATTTCCTTTTGTCCTTTCATTCTTTCGCCTTTTCGTTCTTTCACACTTTCGCCCCTTTTCTACTCCATATAGCGTTTATAAAATTACAAAGTTTCATGATAATAAAGATGGTATCACGATTATAAAGGTTGCTTCGCGATAACAAAGGTGATTTCGTGATAACAAAGGTAATTTCGTGATAATAAAGACCGTCTCGCGTTAACAAAGTCCATCTCGCATTAATAAAGACCGTCTCGCGTTAACAAAGGTAGCCTCGCAATAATAAAAATCGTCTCGTGATTTTGACGGAAGTTGTATTTTAGTCGTCGGAAGATGTATTTTAGACGAAAGAATTTTTTAATCAACAACGGAAATGGTATTTTAGATGACGGATGAGGTATTATAAACGATGAAATCTTCATTTTCAACGCAGAAAGATATACAATTTCGTCAACATAGGGGAAAAATCAACAAAACCTTAAAAAACAATTAACGTAAGCATACTTCATACGCCTGAAAGCGTCAAATAAAAGTAATCCCGTACAAGACGAAGGCGCAACTCGGAGTTAAACGCATATCTATTCCTCAACTCCGAATGAAGTTGAACTATTTCGAAGTTCCGATAAAGTAAATGCATTTCTGCTCCGAGCTGCGATTCGCTTGTTCGTAGGTACTAACATTGAACGCCTTCCGGCATTCTTTCAATTGATGACATTGTGCGACGTTCTATGGTTTTCTCTCGAAAAAACACAAAAAACAACAGTTTCTCTTTGAAATGTATATTTTTGGCGATGTTCTTTCTGATTACCTATTTATTTATGCATCTTTTCTTTGCTGTGCGGAGACGCGAAGCATCGCGTCTCTACGTAGGAATTTATACCTTATTTATCACAAATCAATTTCCCGATACATTTTTGGCGACATCCCTACAATGCTGTGTAGAGACGCGAAGCATCGCGTCTCCACGTAGGAATTAGTACCTTATTTATCACAAATCAATTTCCCGATACATTTTCGGCGACATCCCTACAATGCTGTGTAGAGACGCGAAGCATCGCGTCTCCACAAACAAATTTATACCTTATTTATCACAAATCAAAGTCCCGATACATTTTCGGCGACATCCCTACAATCCGTTTAAAGGATTTTCCGAAAAACGATTGCGAAGGGAAATTCAGTTCGTCGCTGATTTGTTGAATGGTCATATTGGTAGATTTCAGCAATGCTTTTGCTTCGAGGATGACAAAATTGTCAATCCAGTCGGA
>JAISDH010000491.1 GCA_031264975.1 Bacteroidales bacterium | reverse complement strand
GCGAGCAAATTTTACGGTAAAAATGATTTCGAACTCTATAACAGCTTGACAGATAACAGTTCAGAAATCGAATGTCTGTTTGTGGAACGCACCAAACAACTGTTAAAAGACGGCGGTGTGGCAGGCGTGATTTTGCCGAGTTCCATTTTGAACAACGATGGGATTTACGCCAAAGCTCGCGAAATAATCTTGCAATATTTTAAAATTATTGCCATTACTGAATTGGGAAGTAATACGTTTATGGCTACCGGAACCAATACGGTTGTATTGTTCCTGCGCCGTAGAAATAACTACGACAGCATTAATTTGCGAAAATCCGTAGAGCGATTTTTTGATGATTATCAGGATGTAACGCGCAATGGTATTGAAAAACCGGTTGCCGAATATGTAAATCATGTTTGGGAAAACATCACCATTGACGATTATATTACGTTGCTGAAAAAAGAACAGGACAGTCTTATTGCCAATCACGAGATTTACAAAGAATACCGCAAGAAAATCAAAGCAAAAACCGAAAAAGACTTTTGGAATACGCTGATTGAAACGGAAAAAGAAAAGCTGTACCATTTTATTCTTGCTTATCCACAAAAGGTAGTGTTGATAAAAACCGGTGAAAAAGACGCTGAAAAGCGTTTCCTTGGTTACGAATTTTCCAACCGCCGCGGCAGCGAGGGCATACACCCGATACAGCGGGGCAAAACAATTGACGAATGTACGCGGCTGTTTGACAATAAACGGTTTGATAATCCCGAAAAGGCAAGTACTTACATTTACAAGGCATTTTCGGGCGATTACGATTCTCCGGTTCATGAAAGTTTGAAAGATAATATTTCTCGTGTTCGTTTGGTTGACATGCTTACTTTTGACAGAGGGAGTTTTACAAAAAATATTTCTACGGCGATTAAAAAAAAAGTAAAGATTGAAAGTAAGTGGGGAGAGAAACGATTAGATGAGTTAGTAACTTTTCAAAATGGATTATGGAAAGGAGAAAAGGGAGTATTAGAAAAAATAAAGATTTTGCGAAATACAAACTTTAAATTGAATAACGGGCATTTATCTTATGATGATATTGCAGAGATAGATATTGAAATAAAACAATTAGAAAGTAGAAAATTAGAATATGGTGATATTATCTTAGAAAAGTCAGGGGGAAGTGAAACACAAGCGATAGGCAGAGTTGTTATATTTGACAAAAAAGATGATGAGATTTATTCTTTTTCAAATTTCTGCTCAAGAATCAGGGTTCAAAATGAAAAACTAGTAAATCCACTGTATTTATGGGCGATATTAAACAAGTTCTATGAAGAAGGAGGAACTGTTCCATTACAAAACGGCGTTAGATTATTAAATCTCGATTTTGACGGATATAAAAGCATAAAAATCCCTCTTCCCTCGCTTTCCATACAACAACAAATCGTTTCCGAAATCGAAGTTCTGGAGAAGGAAGAGGCTGAGGCGAAAGAGAGAATAAGCATGGATAAAAATGCCATTCAAAACATGATAAATACAACATTTTCACAGTATGAGATGAGACTATTGGGCGATTTTTGTGAATCTGTTGAGTATGGTACTTCTGCAAAATCAGAGAAAAAAGGAGATGTACCTGTAATTAGGATGGGAAATATTCAAGATGGAAAAATAGATTGGACTGATTTAGTTTACACGAGTAATCGGGAAGAAATATCAAAATATTCTTTAAAAAAGAATGATGTTCTCTTTAACAGGACAAATAGTCCCGAATTAGTCGGAAAAGTTGGCCTTTACAAAGGAGAACGACCAGCTATATTTGCAGGTTATTTAATACGAATCAATTATAAAGAAGATTTATTGTCCCCGATCTTTTTGGCTTATGTTTTGAATAGTGAAACCATACGAAATCATGGTTTTTCTGTTATGTCTAAAAGTGTCAATCAAGCGAATATAAATGGGACATTGCTAAAATCTTATAGGATACCTATTCCCCCGCTTTCCAAGCAGCAAAAAATCGTTGCCGAAATTGAAAAGATTGAAGTGGAAATCGCCGAATCACAGAAAATCATCAATGAAATGCCTGCACTTAAAAATGAAGTTTTGAAAAAATATTTGTAAAACAAGAATAAATGACTGTCACACGCTACGTAAACACAAGAGAAGGGGAAGAAATAAAAAGAGGTACTTTATTATTCCTGAATTTTAAATTGACTCATAATCAATTACCGGAGAATTACATCAAATTATTTGAACGTCTTGTATCAGAAGATCCAATTGTTCATTCATCGGGGAATAAATATATCAGCATAAATACTTTATTCAAAGACGAAATTTTAAATAAGGATGGTTATCCTATACTTTTATATGGTAAAATTGCAACTTATGATATTTTGGATAGAGATGCATTTTATGACAAAAAGAAAAAAGAAATTGTGAGCATCGACATTGGCGAAGATATTGTCGCGAATTTCAAATTCATAGATTTTTATTTTTCGCCAGAATCCCATAGATTAGCTTTTTTCGACAATCAGCCTGTTAATCCCAAACAAGTACTAAAATATTTTAGCGAAGCAAGTAGTACTATTCTTGGAGAAGGACAAATTAACGTTACTTTTGAAACGGATAGAGATATTATAGAAAGAATTTTGAAAGCCAATTACATTGAAAGTTTTAATGCTGTTATTTCATACTCAAACAGAGATGAAACAGGTTTATTTGCCTCATTAATAGAAGAAAAAACGAAAGGAGACAACATTGAACGTTTAGAAATAACCGCTAAATCAGCTAAAGATGAAAAAATGCAAGCAAAACCGGATGGTTTAATAAATGCCGCAACAACTTTAGCACAAAGTAATGGATATGTAATAGCAACAATAACAGAAGGTGAAAAAAATAAACGGACAAGAATAGACACAACAGATCACCCGATGAAAGAGAGTTTTACATCAAAACTCTCAGAATTGAAAGGTGAAGTTTATACACTGTTAATGAGTAAGTTTAAACCAAATAATAAATGAATAAAAATAGCGACAATATAAATGGATGGAAAAGTGTATTTGCAAACTATACAATATCAGATGTTCTAAAAGATTGCAAATATCCCATTTGTATATCCCTATTTTTAACAATAATCATTATCATTAATTCATCTGATGTTTTTGTTTCTTTGGGTAAAATAGTGTCGGGGACTTTATCTATACTTCCAGACATATTGGCCCTATTGTTAGCCGGATATGCTATTGTTTTAACATTATTTTGGTCTGATTATGGTAAAAATATAAGAAAATATCCGTCAGGGAGACAATTATTGAAGAATATAAATTCATCTTATGCTGCGACAATTCTTATCATGGTTATTGTATTACTATTTAGTTTTGTGCTTGATATAATCATGGACCTTGAAATTGAGATTTCCGATGTTTTATCAAAATGGATAAATAATATGACAATTTTCATCGTGACGACTTTACTTATTTATTCTATTTGGTTATTGAAAGACATCACAATAAACATATACAATTTAGGGCAAACGTCTTCATTTTTCGACAATGATTAAAGTATTTAAGGCTCACCTGCAAAACTCCGTGTTTAGGTTATAGGTCAAAAAAAGGGAATGATTATCTTTGTATTCTATGAAAGCAGAAAATCCCTATGTAAAGTTGTTTCAACTCATTCTTCCGTTGGATATCGCCTTGTTTTTTGATTTGGTTGATGTAAGGGAAGAAACCGTGACAGATAGGCGGGAACTTCATCTATATTTAGACGAAAAGCCAATTGTTCCCGCCGGTTATAACTCCTCCGACCTTTCCCCCAATGGTTTCTCTGAGGCCGGCAGTATACAAGATT
>JAISDH010000361.1 GCA_031264975.1 Bacteroidales bacterium | reverse complement strand
TTCTTCCGATTGACTTTTTACCAATCTTGTTTTTGCTTCGCTAAATTCAAAAACCGAAGATTTGCCTGTTTCATATCGTTCTTTAGCATATTGAAGCGACTCGGAGGTTGCCTTGACCGCCAAACCGGAGGCATGGTATTTTTCCTGAGCCGATAGTGCATTGAGATAGGCGGTTTCGATTTCTTTGTATAATGTTTTTTTCGTATTGTTTACTATTAATTGTTGGTTTTCGATATTGAGTTTGGCATTTTTCACTTGATTTCTTGTTGAGAGCCGATTGAAGATAGGAATGTTCAAATTCAAACCTATATTTTCTCCCATATTATTTTTTAGTTGGCTCGAAAAAGGAGCGTTCTGAGCATTCTTGGCATAAATGTAAAAATAATTGAGCCCAAAACTCATGAAAAGATTTAAAGTCGGATAGTAGTCCGATTTGGCAATTTTCAACATTCTTTTATAGCTTTCCAACTTATATTCCTGTTCTTTAATAAGCGGTCTATCCTGTACGGCTTTATCAAAAATAGAAGCAGAAGACTGTGTATTATTCATATATTCATTTATTTGGTCATCTATTACTTCTGCAGTATAAATATCAAAAGTTAGATTTTGTTCCAGTTCCAAACTTTGCGTCAAATCCAACAATGACAGTTTGAGGTTGTTGTCTGCTTGAATGAAAGAGACACGTTCATTGGCAACTTGGGCTTCCATATCATATAATTGAGAAGAAGGAACTTTGCCTTCATTGACCAAAGCCTGAGTACGTTCCACTTGCAATTGGCTTAATGCTAATTGTTCTTCATGAATTTTCAATATTTCTTTATTAAACAATACCTGCAAAAATAAAGACGCCACATTCAACGCCAAATTTTCTTTGGCTTTCTCCAAATTTTGAACTGCCGCCTGCAATTCCAAACGGTTTCTTGCAATTTCATTTGAAATACGAAAACCGGTAAACAATGGAATAGAACTACCTATCGAAAAAACGGTATTTGATTGTGTTTGATTCTCATACAACCCGGATTGTATTTGTGTACGTCCAAAATTCCAACGCTGTTCCACTGTTGCATTCAAGTTTGGCAAACGTTTCATTTGGGATGTATTCAAATCAATTTCAGCGACTTCTTTCTGAATTTTCAATTGTTGTATAGAAATATTGTGTTCGGTTGCATGACGAATGCAATCTTCTAATGACCATATATTACTCTGGCTATAAACGGGAAAAAAACAGAGAAAGGGACATGTAACAAATAACCGAATGATTCTTCTTATATTCATTTTTTATTTTTTGTTTTATTAATTAATTGTTTCAGACGTTAATAGTCTTATCATCTTTGTTTTTATAAACAGTTTACACAACATATTGTTTACCCTTTCCAAATAAATAAGGACTGTTTATAAAGCCTCACAAAAGTATAATATTTTTTGGAATAATTGACCGTTTATTTCTCTTTTTAAATACATAGGAAAACGCCGGATATAATCTTCACCCTTACTATGTATGTTCGACATTAGACGTCGCATTCTGAAATAACGATACAGGAAAAAAGAAAGAAAAGACAAAGAAGAAGGAAAAAAATATGACAAAAAGAAGGAAAAAACATATATCGGTACAGTTTTTGTTCTAAAAAGAAAATAGCATAAGAAATATCTTCAGGCTATCATATCAGTGAAGTTCGTTGACGTTATGGAATAAAAAGAACGGAAACAGAACGACGCCGGATAATGCAATTTGGACGAGAGGAGTTATTCAATAAAATAATCAGAAGAAAATGAAAGAAGAGAAAGACAGATTAAAAGAGTTAGAATTAGAATCAGAGATAAAGAAATTAAAGTTAGCATTGGCAGAAAAAACGATAGCCTTAGATGCTATGGAAACATTGGTAAAAATAGCGAATAGACATTATAAGACGGATTTAAAAAAAGAGTTCGGACAGAAAAAATAACGGAAGGTGTAATTCAATTCATCGTTCCGAGCAAGGGAGACAATGTTGTAGATATATACATCGATTTTGTTGTAAAACAAGAAAAAGCAGAAGTATGACAGAAAGAAAATCATTGTTATAAAAATGCAATAGCCGAGCAAGCAAATGGGTTATAAAGAAACAAATACCTGTTAGATACGGTATTTAAAGATAAATCCATAACAACCAAAACTCGCTCTGAAACTATTATGTTAGATAACAGAAAACGTCTGCATTGGTCTTTAGGTTTAAAAAATACCTGAAAAAATACGTAAAATAGTGGCGTAAAAACAAATACAAGAAATAAAAAAGGGAAAGTTATTTAAACGTAGAAACGCCTATACAATATGTATAACTATTTCAAGACAGCAATAATGTTGCCCCGCTCTTTATTTCTTACCGAATTGTAGTGATAGAAAAACCACGTTAGGAGTTCTTTATTATTTTATCAATTGCCTCCAAATCGGCTCTAAATTCTTTATCCGTACCTTTCAAGTCTGATATTGTACGACAAGCATGTAACACAGTAGCATGGTCTTTATTTCCACACCGCTCTCCTATTTGAGCCAAAGAAAGAACTGTAAATTTTTTCGCAAAATACATGGCAGCCTGACGAACTTGTACAACTTTTCTTTTCCGAGAAGCAGAAAATATATCGCTAACAGGAACTTTAAAGTAATCGCATACTACTTTTTGAATATAGTCAACAGATATTTCGTGCGCCGTACCACGAACAAACTTGTCAATAATTTGTTTGGCTAATTCTACCGTAATTTCTTTTTTATTTAAAGAAGATTCTGCCAAAATTTGTATAATAGCGCCTTCTATTTCTCTAATATTTGTTACGATACGACACGCCAAATATTCTATGACTTCTTCGGTAATGTAATCAATACCATTATTATAGAGTTTACTTTTAATAATTTTTGTACGCGTTATTTTATCCGGCGACATTAAATCAGCCGTCAATCCCCATTTGAATCGAGACAATAAACGTGGCTCAAATCCTAAAATTTCTGCCGGTGATTTATCCGCTGTAATAATAATTTGTTTGTTCTTTTGATGATAGTGGTTGAATATATGAAAGAAAATAGTCTGAGTACCTGCTTTCTCTGACAGAAAATGAATATCATCAATAATCAATATGTCTAACATTTGATAAAAATGTACAAAGTCGGTAATATTATTCCCTTTTGCGGCTTCTACATACTGTTGAATGAACGTTTCCGCATCTACATATAAAACAATAAGTTCCGGATTCCTTATTTTCGCCTCCAAGCCAATTGCATGAACAAGATGAGTCTTTCCCAATCCCACATTGGAGAAAACAAAGAAAGGATTAAATACCGTTTTCCCCGGTTCATTAGCAATAGCGTAACCAGCCGTACGTGCCAAACGATTACAGTCGCCTTCTATAAAATTTTCAAAAGTCAAGACCTTATTTAGCTGAGATTGAATATTCAATTTCTTTAAACCCGGCAATACAAACGGATTAGGTATTTCTTTTTTCTTTGTATTTTCATCTACGAGTATTTCAAAAGGTTTATTCTGCGAGTCTAATCTTCCGATACCTGTCCGTGGCAATGTAGTAGTAACTCCATTGCTGGTAATTAAAATATTATACTCTAATTTTCCATTAGGACCCAAAACCTTTTGAATCGCTGCTTTCAACAACTTCCAAAAATTTCCTTCTATATATTCATGATAATAAAAGGTAGGAACTTGTATTGTCAGCACCTGTCCCGATAAACTTATGGGTTTAATGGGATGAAACCATGTTTCAAAACTTTGTTGGGAGATATTCTCTTTTATCATCTTTAGACATTCGTCCCACACTGCCTGAAAATCGTCAATTGTTTCTTTCATTTATGAACCATTGATTATTAAATAATTAAAAATAAATTAAGTTATGCAATCATATTCTTTCTAAACAAACCGTTCTGAAATAGGGCTTTAAAAAGAATAAATTTGATCACGTATTTGACTGCAAAAATAACAATAAAAAGTTTGAGAATTTTTTTTTTTTCGCTTGTTTATTAAAAAAAAAAGTTGTATAGAAAACCGATTTTTTTCCCTGTTTTTTCACATGTCTCATACATACACGGATTTATATATTGGCGGCTGGAAAATGGCTATTTTTTTTCTTATATACATTTGATTATTAATTATATATTTCTGTTTTTCTTTTCAAAGATATTGCGTTTTCCTGCCTTTGTAGGTAATAGTTAGACCGTTATAATAAAAATAAACAATATTAGGGTCAAAATAAAAGAACGTAATTAGCGATTAACGGCTAATCGGGGAACATGGTATAAAAGCACAAGGGCAAAAGGAAATATGGGCAACAGGCAGCAAGCAGCAAGCAACAGGCGGGCAAGCCAAGATGGGCGAATGGGCGAAAGGACGAAAGGAAATACGGGCAACAGGCAACAGGCAGCAAGCAACAAGGAACAAGGGACAAGCATTTCTTTGTACCTTGTACCTTGTCCCTTGTTCCTTCATTTAAGCGTTAATCGTAAAATAAAAAATAGTACTTTTGTATCCAATTAGATTATAGTATAAATGAAGGATTATTTTTCTCTTGTTTTTTTGTTGTGTATGAGTTGTGCCGGGTTAGCGCAACAGAATGATAGCGTACAGTATATTAAGTTTTATTATCCTGACAGCGTGGTTTCCAGCGAAGGATGGATGCAAAATGGGAATCCGAATGGATATTGGAAATCGTATTATCCCAGCGGAACAATTCGGACGGAGGGTAACAGAAAAGATTTTTTACTGGACAGTATTTGGAAGTTTTACGATGTTTATGGCGTTGTACAATCTGAAATTACCTATCAAGCAAATATTCGTCACGGTATTAGTCGAGTATATTCGGAATCAGAAATTGAAGAATATGATTACATAAACGATACAATAAAAGGAATCGCTTCTATATTTTCATATTCCGGTCACCTGCTCGGAACAACTCCATACGAAAACGGCAAAGAAAACGGATTGGCAAAACGATACGACACGCTCAAAAGAATAATTGAAACGATTGAATATGTAGACGGTTATATTGTCAGGAAAGAATATGTCAATCGTATAAATCAAAATGGAATGAAACAAGGATTGTGGAAATTCTTTTGGGACAACGACAATCTGAAACTTGAAGGATATTATCAGAATGATAAGAAAAACGGATACTTTAAATACTATGATGAAGAAGGAAAATTTCTGCGAATTGAAAAATGGGAAAACGATATTTTGATTGAAGATGCTATCGAAACAAAACATCTGGACAGAAAAGTAGATTATCATCCAAATGGAAAGATTAGAACTGTAGCCTATTTCTACAAAGGCGTCCCTGACGGCGTCCGACGGGAATATTCCCCAGAGGGAGAAGTTATCAAAAGTTATATACTTCGTAATGGAATCCTTATGGGAGAAGGTATTGTAGATGATAACGGAAAAAAACAGGGAGACTGGAAAGAATTTTACGAAACAGGGAAATTGCGTGCCAAAGGGAAGTATACAAATTCTAAACCTGTCGGGAAATGGATATATTATTTTGAAGAGGGAGGAATTGAAATAACGGGTACTTATTCCCGCAAGGGAGAAAAAGACGGCGAATGGATATGGTATTATCCGGACAAAAGCATATTGTCCATAGAAAACTACGCCGACGGACTGTTGGACGGAGAATATTTTTCTCTAACCATGGAAGGGGATACGCTTGAGCATGGGGCGTATTTGGAAGGACTGGAAGATGGACGCTGGATGTATGTTAATGACAGTGTTTTGGTGGAAGGTTCGTATATTTCAGGAAAAAGGGAAGGCGTATGGAAAACCTCTTATCCCAATGGAAAAACCAAACGCTGGGAATCCTATTACGATGATGAGCTGGATGGTAAATCCATATATTATTGGGAAAATTCTGTCAAGAAAGCAGAATATATATACGTGAACGGATTGTTGAATGGAAACGCATATCAATACGATACGGAAGGAAATATTTTATTTACTACCACATACCGAATGGGATTAGAAATCAGGTATGAAGGCGTGAAAGTTACTCCGGAAATAGATATTAGCTTTGAATGATTAAGTGCGTCTTACCTCGTTTCATATTTTTATTGTAGAACCTTCAAAAGCGCCAAGCGTATTTGGAAATACTGTTTTTGCTTCTTCTATCAAAGTGTTGGTATCTTTATATCTTGCCGAGTAATGTCCAATCATTAAGGCTTTGACTTGTGCAAGTTTGGCGATAGTGGCTGCCTGTTTTGTTGTGGAATGATATTTTTCTGTGGCAATGTGAGCCAAGTCTTCCATAAATGTGGCTTCATGAAACAATAAGTCAACTTCTTTGATATAAGGTAAAATAGTTTCTGTATAGGCAGTATCGGAACAGTATGCAAATATTTTATGGTTATCGGAAGAACAGGTTATTTCTTTGGAGTGTATTACATTTCCTTCCTCATCCACAAAATTATATCCCTTTAGTATATTCGCTATCTGTTCCGGCGTAGGATTATATTTTGCGATAAATTCTTTAGAAACTAATCTTTTCCGTCCTTTTTCTTTAAAGAGAAATCCATTTGTTGGGATGTTGTGCAAGAGCGGGAATGAACTTATTTCCATTGTATCGTCTTCATATAAAAGAAATTTCTTCTTCTTAGTCGTACTAATGGGATGAAACAACAGGGGGTACTGCAATATTGTTTTTTCTGTTTTCAAATGCAGGTCGATAATTGTTTTCAAGGGTTTATGTGCGTAAATATGCAATTCTTCCTGTCGTCCTAAAAGATTTTGCGTAAAGATAAATCCAATCAATCCGAAAAAATGGTCGCCATGCAAATGACTGATAAAAATACGGGAAATACGTTGCATCCGAATCCCTGCTTGCCGCAGAAGAATTTGTGTTCCTTCTCCACAATCTATTAAAAAATAATCTCTCTTTTTATTTGATTTTAAAAGAAAGGCGCTTGGATGACGCTGTGCGGTCGGCGTTGCCGAACTGCTGCCTAATACTGTCAAATATAAAGCCATTTGTTGTCTTTTGAAAATAAAATATCCTCTTTGCTTATGACATAACGAAGAGGATATTTTATAAGGTTGATTATACTTGCAATTATTCTTTTACTTTTAGATTATCACCCGTATCATCAATAATCATTTTGTAATACCAATCCGGATATTTTGGCTGTTCGGGAAATTCCGGTTGTTTTATACTGTAACCGTTATTCGTAAATTTTCCGTCTTTTTCCTTTTTAATATTTCCGTCTATGTATTTTACCAATAAATATTCGTCCAACTGTCTCCAACGATTAAACATGTCATTCGCGGCTTTATTGGAATAGTTATTAATGACCGAAATACCTTTATCTTTGTCTTGATTATACTCTTTCGCAAACTGTTCAGACTGTTCTGCTACCTGTGCAATAAAATTGGATTCCAATTCTTTTTGAACTTTCTGAACGTCTACAATCATATCGATATAGCGCGAATAAACAAAGTTGGTAACCCTGTTGAAAAGCCAAAAGGCAGAAGTAGAAGAATAAGTCATCATATCGCCGTTTCCTTCTTTGACACAGTTGGGTATCCTTGTAATTCCACAAAAGATAGGAACATAACAGGTCGTATATGTGTCATCCACGCCAAACCATAGAATACCGCCAACGGGAGCCGGATATTTTGACCTGCCTTGAGCAACAAAAGAAAATCCTGTTTGTTGCGTAGAGATAGCTCTTTCGTGAAGATATTTAGTTCCTTGATATTCCCAACCCATGGGTCTCCAACGATAGGGAGATACAAACGGACCGGCGCCTTTGTCTTTTGTCATGTCCATGGACGTTCCTTGAAAATGATCTCGCATCATGTCCATCACATCTTCTATACCTAACAGTCTGTCGGGTTTAATCCACAATGGCATACGGTTTTTAAGATTGTCGCCGCGTGCGTAATCTTCATATTTTGCCATTTTCGCCGGATTTGCCTTACGGAAACCAGACCATACTCGAGATTCACAACCCCGTGCAGCGCTGAAATCCACCGGCGCATAGACGTCTGAAAAACTAAATTCTTCGTCTTTCCCTGTAAAATAACCTGCTTCTCTGGCATAGGAAATAACCTCTGTAGCATATACAACTTCAATGGTTGGCGTAAATATTTTACCGATGTTTTTAAAGCTAATAGACTTTTTCCCGTCTTCCTTTGCAAAAGTTGTGATGCGCGCATGATTGGCATGACCTGAAATATAACCGTCGGGAATACGCATAGCGACCCATACAGCGCTATTTGTATTTTTCTTTGGGTCAATATTCCCGTTTTTATCCAGTATCTTTTTCCCTTTACCAATTATTTCCATAATCCAAACTTCTTCTCCATCAGAAATAGAAAATGATTCTCCCGAACTGCAATAGCCGTATTCATTGGTTAGTTCTGCTATTACTTTAATGGCTTCTCTTGCTGTTTTAGCCCGTTGAAGAGCGATGTACATCAAACTTCCATAATCCATAATAGCGGTAGTATCTACCAATTCATGTCTTCCTCCATACGTGGTTTCTCCGATTGCGACTTGATACTCATTTATATTTCCCACGACTGAATAGGTTGACGAAACCTGCTTGATTTGTCCCAATTTTTTCCCCGTATCCCATTCATAAATATCCAGCATTGTTCCTGCCGGATAAGTTGCTGCCGGTCTATAATATAATTCTCCATACAAGGTATGGGAATCGGCTGCATAAGTTATAAACGTAGAACCGTCTTTAGTAGCTCCTTTGGTTACGAGAAAATTCGTACATGCTTGTGCAACATTGTTTCCATATAACAATAGACAAGCTCCAACTGTAAAAATTAATTTTTTCTTATTCATTGGTATCTGATTTTATTTATAAATTACCTTTTAATTTTGATATGTATGTTTCCACATTGTTTATATATTCTTTTATTGTATATCGTTCATTAACACAAAGAGTAAAGTCATAGTATTTGTAGTATTCCGAATTTCTTCCGATACGAAAATCTGCATCTAAAAATGATTTCAAATATAACGAACTTAAATCCGGTTTAATATCTACATCAATAAAAATATTGTAATGTTGAGAAAATATATTTTCCAATACCTGTTTATCTAACTTTCCTGTGGCCTTGATTGCTTTTTGTGTTATCAAGTGTACGCATGTTGTATCTATTTTGTTTTCAATAATCTTACCGGAAGGAAGATAACAAATAATTATTTTTCCCTTTTTATTTTGTAGAGAAATATACCTTATCAGTTCTTCCAATTTATCGGAAGTATCATACGTAAGAAAAAAACAGACAGAATGCGATTCTTTCAAGGTACGGATACTCTTTTGTTTTTCTGTTCTTTTTGCAACAAAGCTATTTAATTGCCGCTTCAGATAATATTGCTGAATAAAATTCATA
>JAISDH010000314.1 GCA_031264975.1 Bacteroidales bacterium | reverse complement strand
GTATTGAAAATAGATTGAACAAATTCCGCTTGATTGAAGATATGCAAATCTTCCATTTTTTCGCCGGTTCCAATATATTTTACAGGTATCTGAAATTGGTCGGATATTCCGATTACAACGCCTCCTTTAGCGGTACCGTCCAGTTTTGTAACAGCTAAAGCATTGATATCCGTAGCGGCAGAAAATTGTTTTGCCTGTTCAATGGCATTTTGTCCGGTAGAAGCGTCCAATACCAATACAATTTCATGAGGAGCGTTGGGGATAAGTTTCTTCATCACATTCTTGATTTTCGTCAATTCGTTCATCAATCCAATCCGATTGTGCAACCTTCCGGCAGTATCAATAATGGCAACATCTGCCTGTTTTGCAATGGCGGATTTCAACGTATCAAAAGCAACCGAAGCAGGGTCTGAACCCATGGATTGCATCACCAAACCCGCGCCGACACGTTCCGACCAAATCTTTAGCTGGTCAATAGCCGCTGCACGAAATGTGTCTGCAGCGCCCAGAATAACATTATATCCTTTTTGTTTAAACTGATAAGCCAATTTTCCTATTGTCGTTGTTTTCCCAACGCCATTGACGCCAACCACCATGATAACGTATGGTTTTTCTATGTCGGAAGGTAACGTAAAAGGTTCCCTGTCTTCTGTATCCGAGTGAGAAAGCAAAGCAATTGTTTCTTCCTGTAATATCCTGCTTAGCTCTTTGGCATTGGTATATTTATCTTTAGAAACTCTGGCATTAATCCGATGAATGATTTTAAGCGTAGTTTCTACGCCTACATCCGAAGTAACAAGTATTTCTTCCAAATCATCCAGGACGTCGTCGTCAATAACTCTTTTTCCGATAATCGCCCTGGATATTTTAGAAAAAAAACCTTCCTTGGTCTTTTCTAAACCTTTCTCCAGATTGTCTTTTTTTTCCTTATTAAAAAAGGGGAAGAAACTCATAACTCAACTAATAATTCGTATAATAAAAAAACGTTAGAGCGGAAAACGGGACTCGAACCCGCGACCCTCAGCTTGGGAAGCTGATGCTCTACCAAACTGAGCTACTTCCGCGTGCTGCAAAGGTAGTATTTTTTTGCTTTTAATGCTCAATATAGTTCATAAAAATGAATTTATTTCGCTCGTTTATTTTTATATTATTGATATATTGTCCATAAAAAAACTGAGGCGCTGAAAAGAGCGTACATAATCCTGTGAAAAATAAGACGTCCACACGGCGTCGTTCGGATAAAGATTCTACAGACATGGCTACTGCCTGGTAATTGTTTTACAGGCAAAGACCATGAACAAACGCATATTATCGTGGGCGCTATAATATAATTAGTTTTTGTCCGGCGTAGATATTATCATTTTTGAGATTATTCCATTTTTTTAGGTTTTCGATGCTGACTTTATATATTTTGGCAATCTTACTCAGGGTGTCGCCGCTTTTGATAATATAGATTACTTCTTTTTTGTTATTTTCCTTCTTCGTTGGCGTATTTTTAATGCTATTGGAGGTTGTTGTTGCGGGCGAGGTTGTGGTTTTTGCTTTGGAAGAAGTTGCGCTTTGGCGAACAATCAATCGTTGACCAATATAGATATTATCATTCTTGAGGTCATTCCATTTCTTTAGTTGTGAAACAGTCGTATTGTATGTTACTGCCAATCGCCCCAAGATATCCCCGCTTTTCACCGTGTAATAGGTTGGTTTTGTTTGAATAGAAACAGTCGTTTGTTTTGGTGAAACGGCAATAATTTCTTTTGCCGTATCAAGTTTACTGCTGTCGATAATATATAGACTGTCTTCTATTGCGGAAAACAGAGAAGATTTCTCCCATGGAATGAATATTTCATAATAGGCAGGAAGAGATTTTCCAACCAAAACGGGATTACAGTCCGCAAAATAGGACTTTTCCAGTTGCAGCATTGATATGAATTTTTCCCTCAATACTTTTTTCTGTAAGTATACCGGCACAAGTTCTCCTTTTGTTTTTGGAGCAACGGGTTTTATTCGATGCGATTGATAAAAATTCGCAAGATAAATATATGTAATAAAGTCGGGAACAATATTCCTGTTGGGAAGATTTCCATAAGCGTATAAACTCCAAATATCTTCATGAGGGTATGAACGGATTTTGGCGGCTTCCAACGCGGAGGGACTGTTTGTATAGGCAATAAACATCTCCCAAAAGTCGTCATACTTCTCCGATAACTTTTTCAGATAAGCAACCGCTACGGCAGTTGATTTCCGCAGGTCATAACGCTCGTCTATTTCATCGGTTACGATTAATCCGTAAGTAATGGCAACAAAATAAGAAAGCTGCCATATACCGGCACAATGAAATTTGTTCTGCATGGAATAATTCATTTGTGTCAAAGCCAATGGCAAATATTTTAATTCTTCCGGCAGACGAGCTGCTTTAATCAGAGAATCCGTGTACTCTTTTTCAGCGTCGGCAAGGAAAAGACCTAATGCCTGCGCCGTAGAACGGACTTTTTGATGTGTAAGCAATGTGATATTGTCTCCGATGATATCGCTATACGGGATTTCAATTCCAAGGTTAAGACTATTTAACCGTTTGACAAATAATGAATCTACAAAGTCGTTGTTCTGTCCCAAAGCAAGTAATTGCATATTGAATAGCAAAAGGAACGAAAGCAAGTTTCTTGTATACATTTTCTTGTTGTTAGAAAAGTGTTTCTTCATTATCCCATCAATCCCCGACCTTGTTTATTGATTTTATTTTCGTTTTTAAGTGTTACTAAAATACTGTCAAGTAGCCCATTAATAAAATACCGGCTTTTGGGCGTACTGTAGTATTTTGAGATTTCAATATATTCGTTTAACGTAACGCGTAGAGGTATACTTGGGAACTCACAAAACTCGCAAATCGCCATTTTGATAAGGATAAAATCAATACAAGCGATTCTTTCTGTTTCCCAGTTCTGTATCTTTCTGGAGACGATTTCTGTATATTGCTCGTCGTTTTGAATTGTTTTTACAAACAGTTCCTTGACAAAGTAAATATCTTCCGATTCCCCGCTTTTTTTAATTTTGAACAGGGGCGGAAGTGGTTTTTCATTATTTTGATTGCGAGTAAACAGTTTCAGCGTATTATAAACTAATATTATAACGTCATTAAAATCATGCAGCCAATTTAGTTTTATCTCTCCAAAATAATGAATCATTTCTTCGTTTTCAAGCATAAACTTTTCGAGAATGTCCAATACCAGGTCTTTATCCTCTTCAAATGAATTGTCCTGAAATGAATTGTCCTGATCAGACATATATGCAATAAAAAAATCTTCATTACTTATCAAGTCATACAGTTTACGAACAAACAGCAAATCCACATCATTGTTCCAGCCTATCTTATACTCATCAATATAGCGTTGCAATGATCTGTTTTCTTCTATTTTTTTGATTAGTATATTGTTGATGAATTTGAGATTTGGATATAAATCCGTTTCCGTAGGAAGATATTTCCGTTTTTTTAGTTCGATAACCTGTTCTGCCGTATTTGTTAATGCACTGAAAAGTGATACAATCCGAATATAGAGTAGGTACATATCGTCAAATGAGTGTAACATGTTTTTCATGGCAATATCCACGTCCCGTTTTTTCGACGTATTGTACTCATATATTGCTTGCATTATCTTGATTCGTATTGTATTTCTATTAATCATTTGTTCCGTATAAAAATGGCTGCAAAATTACAATTTTTTTCACTACCAAGCAACTAAATTTTTCAATCCACAAAAAAATCGACAATTGTCAGTCGGTATAAACAAGGAAATAACGGGTGTTAGTGATTG
>JAISDH010000277.1 GCA_031264975.1 Bacteroidales bacterium | reverse complement strand
GTGCAAGAAAAAAGCGCAGATATTCTCTGAAAAAATAAAGACGAAAATAATGATTAACAGCTAATGATTAATATAATAGGGGCGTTGCATGCAACGCCCTTTTTCTCTGAATCAGGATTTACAGGAAGAGCAGGATGTAAATAATGATTAGCGATTAATAGACGCATAGGCGAAAGTTAGGACTGAAAGGCTGAAATCAATAACACAACGCAACGCGCTGTGAATAGGAAATGTACAAAAAACAAAGCCCCAATCGGGGCGTAATGATCGAAATTGTCGAAAGGGTATAAGGTACAAGATGCTAAATGCTCAGAGAATAAATAATTTATTTTTTTGCAAAACCAATACATTGATTTTCATGATTTCTATAGCTTTAGCGAAAACTCTTTTAAGAGTTTTCGTGTTTCCTATAGCTTTAGCGAAAACTCTTGTAAGAGTTTTCATGTTTCTTATAGCTTTAGCGAAAACTCTTGTAAGAGTTTTCGTGTTTCTTATAGCTTTAGCGAAAACTCTTGTAAGAATTTTCATGTTTTCTATAGCTTTAGCGAAAACTCTTGTAAGAGTTTTCATGTTTCCTATATCTTTAGCGAAAACTCTTAAAAGAGTTTTCGTGATTCCTATATCTTTATCCAAAACTCTTAAAAGAGTTTTCATGTTTCCTATAGCTTTTACCAATCCGTATTTATACGCTTTCATATTTCCAATTAATGTTGCTAATCAGGTTGAAAGGTTTTTCATGTTTCCTGTAGCTTTAGCCAAAACAGTTGGAAGGTTTTTCATGATTCCTGTAGCTTTAGCCAAAACAGTTGGAAGGTTTTTCATGATTCCTGTAACTTTAGCCAAAACAGTTGGAAGGTTTTTCATGATTCCTGTAGCTTTAGCCAAAACAGTTGGAAGGTTTTTCATGATTCCTGTAGCTTTTGCCAAAACAGTTGGAAGGTTTTTCATGATTCCTGTAGCTTTTGCCAAGACTTTTATTTTCGTTTTCATGATTCACGTTAACGTCCAAATAAAAGTAAGCATCCTCGCTTCTATGTAAGGCAAGACGCCTTATTTTTTTACCCGACATAGTCTGGAGATTATGCCGAGCGAGGATGTATTCCTACGGAATGCAAAAACAACACTTGCTTATTACATAAACCGAATTTCATTTGAACATCGTGATTCTACTTTATACAATTTTTTCTATTTTCATATCACAATTTTAACCTGCACAGAGATAAATATGTCAACAAGATTTCTGAGCATTTTTTCCAGTAGAAAATTATAAGATGTCGCATTATCGAAGTTGGGAGCGCAACGTCGCACTCTATTCTTCTTTTCCCTTTCTCTTTCCTTTTAGCAACTCTTCAACCGTATATCTTGGACGGTGAAAAATCTTTATTTCCTGTAATCTTCTTGACAAGGAAAACACCGGCATTCTCACATACTTGCGGATAGCCGGATATTTTGTTAGCAGAGCGGCAAACAATATTAGAATACCCAAAAATACTGCATACCCGAAAATCTCCTTGATAGAAACCAGCAGAGACTGGCATTGCAAATGACCGTACAGCGTATTCGGCGACATTTGTCCGGTGAGTAGATTTTGCGCGTCCAGTTCTCCGCTCAACGAAAGGTAATTTGCCTGACAGCGTATTTTCAGCAGTCGTCCCACACAGGCGGTAGCAATCGGCAAACCGATGCCTTCGCGAATAAATCCCATAATACAAAATACCTGAAAAAGACGCTGAAACGGAACAATCTGTGCCGCATATACTGTCAATACGGCATAGAGCGTTACCGTGCCTGCGCTTTTGAGAATAAGCGGTAACCGGAACAGTTCAATATTGACGTCGGGCGAAATCAGGAAATAAAAAATAAGCTGATAGGCAGACAGTAAAGCAAAACCGATAAAGACAATCACCTTGTAGGAAATGTGAAAGCGTACGCAAGCCTGCCATGTGAACAGACCTCCCGCGACAACGCCTGCCAGTCGCGCCCAATTCAGCGATGCGCCATTCAACGCGTCGTAATGAAGAATCTCTCCCGTAAAAGCGTTTTCCAGTACAGAAGAAGTTGCTGTTAACAGGGATAACATCATATACATAAACAGCATGGCGGCGACATGGGGATAAGCAAACGCTTTTGGTTCGATGTATGGATTTTTTATATTCCACATCCGGTAAACGTTGAGCAGCATGAACAGTAGCGCGGCAAACAGAGCCATACGGATATGCGCCGAATCCGTCCAGTCGTAAAACTCCCCATACTCGCAAACAAAAACCGCCAGCAGCAATACAATGCACCAGAGTATGCCGCCCAGCCAGTCGATTCCGGACAGAGGCAAAGGCTTTTCCACGTGAAAGGGACGCAGCATGAAACGTGAAAGCCCAATCACAACCAGCAGAAGCCCGACGATGAGGATATGCATGTACTGCCATTCGTAAAAACGGGAAAGATAGACCGTTACAAGTCCCGACAGTTGGACGCATCCGAATATTACGGAGTAAATAAACGGGAAGAATACGGCGAAATTGCGTGTCGGCGTAATGCGCAACTGTATGGAAGAAAAGCATTCGAAAGTCCCCCACATCCTCATCGCGCCGGCAATGAAACAAACGCCGACAAGCACGGGCAAACTCCTTGCATACATGCATATCAGGTTACAAATGATTAACCCGCAGGAAACAGTCAGGAAAATCGTGCGCGACGTAAACCGGAATTTCAGACGGAACAGTACGGGGAAAATCATGCACATTCCCACAAATGAAGCTTCAAACGCCATCTGAATATCCCCGTGCATCAGCGCTTTTCCTCCGACCATCTCATGAGCGGACGCCATGTAGATACCGCTGGAAAACTGAAAAACCAGCACAAAAAAGAATAAAGTGCAAAAGCGCGCTTTCATCGGAATACCCTCACGGAAAGCAGGTATCGTTCTTATCAAGTCGTCAATCGGATGCATCGCCTTCTATTTATTTGTAGCGTACTTTACATTCAACATTCAGTCCCGCACGCAGGCGTTGCAGGGCTTCAGGGCTGTTTTCTTCCGAAAAAATGATTTTAACGGGAATACGCTGCTCGACTTTGACAAAATTTCCCGCCGCATTATCCGGCGGAACAATGGAATACTGCGCTCCGGTCGCTCTGGAAACGGCTTGAACACGCCCTTTGTATTTTATACCTGGGACAGCGTCAATTTTTACATCCACCTCCATACCCTCGCCGATACGGACGGTTTGCGTCTCCCTGTAATTGGCTATTATCCATTTATCGCTTTCATCGACGACCGAGAGGAGCGTTTGTCCAATCTGCGCCAACTGTCCTTCCTGTATGGTTTTGCGTGAAGTAACGCCGTTGCAGGGCGCGAGAATCACCGTATAGGAAAGATTCAGCTTTGCCAAATCAACGGCAGCCGACGCCAGGGCAATAGCCGCTTCGTGCTGACTGAGCCGCTGAATCTGTTCTTTCCGAACCAGAGTGGTCGACTGTTTCTGACGCACCAGCAATTCATATTTCGCCTTCAGGGCTTCGTAAGTTGTTTTTGCAACGTCAAGTTGTTGTTGCGTAACCGATTCTTCTTCCAATAGCTTTCTGTAACGCGAATAATCTTTTTCCGCATTCTGAAGCAGCACGCGAACTTCTTCTATGCCGGCGTCCGACACGGAGAGGTTGTTTTGCGCAGCTGAAATGCTTGTATTCATCGCTGTTTTTCCCGCCAAAGCGTTTTGATAGTCTGCTTCGGCTTGGGCAAGACGCAGGCGAAACTCCGCGTCCTCAATAACAAGCAGGGTATCGCCCCTGTGCACAAACTGATATTCCTCAAAATGGATTTTCCTGATAAAACCCTGTACGCGACTGTTTACGGGTACAATCTGTTGCCTTACCTGCGCATTGTCGGTAAATTCAACATGCCCCAAATGAATGAAGCGCGAACATACCCATATTAAACCTGCAACGATAATTGCAACAATAAAAACGTTGAAAACAAATGTCTTATTAATCTTACTCATATTTTATTAATTTGATAAAGTTCCTGAAATATAAAGAAGTTTGAAATAGATGAAAACAATATTGATTTGGGTATTAACAGCCTGCATTTCAGCCGAAAGTTTGGTATTGCCTGCGTCCAGTATATCTGTAAGTAATGCCGTGCCGTTTTTATAGCGGTTGCAAATAACACTGTAATTCTGCCGGGCAAGTTCTACATCTTTCTGCCGGGTATTCAACTGTTCATAAGCCTCCAAATACCTGATATAATCCGCTTTAATCGCCAGTTCCGTCTGTTCTTTTGCCTCCTCATAGCATTCCTCTGCACGCTGGATGGCAAATTTGTTTTTACTGAGGGATTGCCTTGTTTTGTATAGCGACGACAAACTGTATTGCATTCCAATCCCAACATACCAGTAATTCAGATTTTTATTAAGCGGCGGGACTTCGACGGTAAGAGGTCCGTCGAAATGATTTCCGGCTATCAGGGCAATACTGGGCAATCGTTTTGATTTGATAATTTTGTCCTCATATTCACGGATTTGAATGACTAAGGACAGCTGTTTTAAGGCGGAAGAACGATCAAGGCCAATTTCCGTCCAGTACTCGTTATTTTCTACCGGCAACATCTTCGACAGAATCGTTGTATCGGGTTCAATAACTGTGTTGGCGGGCAATCCCAGCATGCTTGTCAAATTGCTGTTCAAAATCGTTAATGTATTTTGAATTTGGGTTTTGACGAGTTCGAGATTCGATAAAAGCAATTCGTAGCGTGTAATGTCATTCTTCAAAACGACGCCTTCATCTTCTTTTGCCTTGATATCTTTCAGTACCTGTTTTGCCTGTTCAATGTTTTTTTCATACACCTGAAGTATATTTTGCTGTTTAAACAGCTCAAGATAATACCCCGCAAGTTGAAAACGGATACTGTTGCGCTTATTGTCCAGCGTCAGGCGTGCGTTTTCCTCCTGCAGTCCTGCAATGGCGATTTGAGTAGTAATAGCGCCTCCGGAATAGATAATTTGCGACGCTTCCATTGCAAAATTATTTCCGAAATGGGGAATCGGCGCAGTCATTCCATTGGAAAAATTGCGGTCAAAAAGATAGCCGTTCCCCAAATAACTAACAGAAATTGAAGCCTCTATTTCCGGTAGTCGTGCACTTCGGGCTACTTTCACAGCAGCTTGCGCCTCGCTGATTCCGGTAGCGTCGGCTCGCAACGATTTACTGTTCCTGTCGGCAAGCGAAAACATCTCATCCATAGAGATAACTTGCCTGGTTTTTCCCTGGGAAAATACTCCCAAAGGACATAGCGCCGCGTATAGCAACGCTATATACATAAAAATTTTATTCATCTTATTGTATTTAAGAATTAAAGAAAAAATATTGATTAAAAAGAAAATGAAAAAAGAAAACCGCTAATGTAAGGTATGCAGAATGACTGAAATTTCTCTTACAAATTTTTTCGCTTATTTTATTATAATAAGCAGAAATAATATCTATTGCTTTTCTCTGATAATCACAGTAAAACCATTCACTGTGATACAAAGATTAGCAGTAAGAATTTATACGGATTTGTACACCCTGTTGATAAGGGTTAATCGGAGTTTGCTCTTCCCCAATGATGAAAAAGTGAGAGTTTGCTTATATAATTTATGACAGAAATTGATATACGATTTTTATTTAATTTATTCATTTTGAAGTATAAGGCTTTATGACCTTTTCCAATGGCAAAGATAATAAAAATTTTGACAAGTTGTAACTCTTATAAAAATATTTTTTATATTAGTGAATGTATCTATAGACGCTTATTTTTATTGTCTTTGAAATAGTTACAAGTATTTAAAAATAATCTTTATCGTTGGGCATAGCGTCTTCACTATGTCCAAGTAAAAGCAAACATCCACACTTGCATGCAAGCCAGGAGCTTGCTTTTAACCCGACATAGTCTTGAAGACTACGCCGAGCGAAAGCGGCGTAGCTTTATAACAATTCCCCCGCTCGGCGTAGCGAAGAACGCTATTCTGAGCGGAGGAATCTATAAATTTAAACAACTATTTCCCTGTTTTTACCGTACAACCGTAACGCCTTATACTTTATGTTACATTTACCTTCCAATTTTCCACCCCAAAGTTAAGGCGAATTGTTGGTTTACAAGTTCTGTATTGTAAGGATTTATATTGGACGCCGTATAAAGCACACTTTTATCTTTCAATATCCTGTATCTGTATGCAAAATCCATAAAGAAATATCTTGTCTTAAACCCAATACCAGCCGCAATGACATGTGTTGTTCCGTCTTTATCTACATTTTTATAGGGGTTGGAAGTATAAGAATATCCAAGACGGAAAGCTACCGGCGTTAGATTTATTTCTACTCCGGCACGTACATTATGCGTTCCCTTATAATAGTCT
>JAISDH010000500.1 GCA_031264975.1 Bacteroidales bacterium | reverse complement strand
TTAATCTTGCGTCATTGCGACCGGTAATGACCATTTTGGCCCCCATTTTTGAACATTCTATCGCAATAGCCTGTCCGATCCCGGACGAGGCGCCGGTGACCAATATTGTTTTTCCTTCTAATGAAAATGGATTATAATACGACATAATGATTAAATTTTAAAGTTCTACTAATTTTGAAATAACAGGATTGTTCGTTTTGAAAAACACGGTACACCATGAGAGTCCTACTCCAAAACCGCATGCGACAAATCTTGTTTCTTTGTTTTTGATTTGTTCCGCTATTTGCGTAACAATTGTTAGCGGAATAGACGCAGAAGATGTATTCCCAAACTCATGTAAAGAATGGGGGACTTTCTCTGGCTCTATTTTTAATTTTTCTCTGATCTTTTCGTTCATTGCTTTATTTGCTTGATGGAAAATAAAAAAGTCGACACAATCGTGATCAATATGAAAGTTTTCCATGAATTTTTTTATCGATTTAGGGACAGTTGTTATACCAAAAGCGAATACGTCCATTCCATTTATTACCGTTTGTAGTCGATGCCTTGAAATCCCATCATTTCCTTGCTCAAGATTTAAAGACTCTTTCGTGAATTGATTTCTTGAACCACCATCTGGAATTATAATGGCATCAAAACCGGAACCGTCAGTTCCCGCATGGAAATAAAGAAAGTTTTCATTACCTTTCGCGCGCGGGCGGGGCGGGGCGGGGGGGGGGGGGGGGGGGGACAAAAAGCAACAGCGGTAACAGTTCCCGCATCTCCAAACAATGGATCACGCTCTTGTTCTGCATGTGGTTTTGCATCACCGACCAGAAGCAATGCCTTTTTCATTCCATTATCTGATAACAGACCGGACGCAACACTCAATCCGTATGTCCATCCGGAGCAACCCAATGAAATATCTAAAGCATAACACTCCTTACTTAACCCCAATCTATCTTGCAAAATACAAGCCGTTGCCGGCAAAATATAATCCGCTGATTGGGACACAAATATTAAAGCATCAACATCCCCTTTTTCCCAAGATAAATCCGACAGCAACTGTAGCGTGGCTTCATAACACAAATCGGAGGTCGTAAAGTTGCCTATGCGCTTTTTTTCTATTCCCGTTGCTCTCACAAAATCGGCGCTGTCATAGTCTTTTGATAGACTATTAGTAACAACAACCTGTTTTGGTACAGCCGCCGAAAAGCCAACAATCTGAATGTTTTTAAATTCAAAAAATGCCATTACATTTTTCTGTTTACAATCTGATATAAATCCTCAATTGTCTCTGCACTAACAATATCGTTACCTTTCAGTGAAACGTCGTATTCTTCGTCCACCATGGCAATGATTGATAACGCAGACAATGACGACCATTCGTCTAATGCCTTGAACTCGGTTTCCGGAGTAAAAACACTTGCATCAGTTTCATCAAACTGCGCTGCAAAATTCCCAATAAATTCTTGTAGGTTCATAAATAAAAATTTTAATGATTAATGATTCTAATAATATTATATTCTATGTATTCTCTTTCTAGTACTTCCAATAGACATCTGTCTGAACAACTTTAGCCGGATTGCCGGACACTAATGAATTTGCCGGCACATTAGTATAAACCACTGCATGTGCACCAACAATCGCTCCATCCCCTATCTTTACCCCCGACATGATAGTACAACCTTCGCATAACCACACGTGGTTTCCAATGACAACAGGTCTGGCATTTTTATATCCCTGTTGCGACAAGTAGTGATCGCCATTATTATCTCTTATGGTTACGTTTCTCCCTATCATAACATGTCCTCCTATTTCAATTCTCTCGGCGCAGATTATAGTCGCATTGATATTTGTTCCACCTCCATGATTTCCTCCAATTAACAGTTGTCCACCACGGAAAACTTCTATGTCGGAACCATATCCAAATTCAAACCAGCCGTTGACAATTAACGTACCGCCATCATCAACCAGCAGCCTCGTTTCCAACTTTGATTTCCGGATTTTTTTTACTCCTATTCTCAACACTGCATTTAATTGAACTTTTGCTTTTTTTCCAATTTGTATAACTGAATATGGCGCCGGCATCAAATATCCTATATTCTCTTTATTTGTTTTGATATTCTTTCGGAGAAAATTATAGTATATGAATTGACAGAAGGGCCAAAATTTGAACTGTATCGTTTTGCAAACACACCAATATCCACGCAAGAGTTCTTTTAACCGTTGTTTTTTCGAGCGAACAAATGGAAAGTACTTATTCGCAACAGCCGTAAAATCGCTATTTTGTAAATCCACAAAAAAAGCATCTCTGTCTACTCTAGGAGGATCTAGCGGTTGCACTAAAGCCGGATTACCGGCAAGAGTAGAAGCAAAAGGAACTCTCACCGATTTGATTTTTTGCTGAATGGACTCGTAATAAGCCTGCCCTTTTCTCGAATTAACCATAACAAGTGAAGTTCCAAGGTTGTCATCCATCGATTTATCCACATTTTCTATTCCCCAAAAATCAGCCAAGGTTATATCAGCCATACGGGGAAAGCCCTTAAATGGACAACTATAGCATGAGGGACGACAAAAAACATTTGTGTGCAAATAGCCTCGCGTAAATAAATTTTCATCCTTGGTTACATGAACAATTTGCCCATCAGCAAAACGATATTTTGCGGTTAAGTTTCTCCAACCCAATTCTTTATTTTTTGCTTTTTGCCAGATTACAGTAGAATTGTATTTCTCTTCTAGTGATTCCGTGTATTTTTTGCCCACTAGAGGAGAATTAATGCCACGACAAATAAAATCGACGATAATCAGGTTCTCGTAATCCTTTTTCAAGAAAGCACGCAATGCTGCCATTTGGCAGGGACACCCGCAAACCAGCCCTTTCTCGCCCTTTCTAACAATGTCTTTTACTTTTCTATAGAAACCCAACAGGTCGCTCTGTACATACTTGGAACTACGCAGTGCCAATAGATCCTTTTTGTCATTCGAAATAAAATGTTTTACGGAAAATTTGGCGTCATAGAGCGCTCCTCCCACATAACCGCCATCGCGATATGTTTTTTCTGCCAATGCGGAAAACAATCCGCCGGAAGTACTGTCAAACACGACCTCCAAATTTTTATGTTTGGCTGCATAACAATCCGGTTCTTCCAAATCATTCTTCTTCAATTCCTTGACATTGATTATGGGGCACACCTTGTCACACAAGTCACAATCAGTACATTTCTCCTCATCAACTTCGGGATACCAAAAGCCTTCCATATCTGTCACGAATGTTATGGCCTTATGTCCACAAACATCGCCGCATGCATTGCAGCCACAACATTCAACTTTATCAATAATGGAAATCATAAACTATCTTTTCTCCTGCATTCAAATTCTACACTTAAAAGCCTCTTTTATTCTATCGTTTGTACATGACATGAAGGAATATAGGCCGTTGCCACTGAAAACAAATCAGGAATACTTACGACCAACCTCTTATCCCCCTTGATCCGCATAAATACACCTTCTATTCCCGTGAACACCCCACCTGTGATTCTCACTTTCATCCCCTTTTTCAAGTTCACCTCCTCATTGGAAAGATAGATCACTTGTTCTTTTTCATTTCCAGCAACAGCAATAAAATTCTGCATTTGATTCTCGGGAACGACAATCCCCTTTTTGCTACAGAGATCCCTATAATACAAGTCCGAAGAAATATTAAGATCCGATTTCACTTCCTCCAATACAGGATTAAGGCTCTCTTTTGAAGATTTCACAAAAATCAAATTACTCAACAGAGGGAGAAAAATCCTCTCATATCTTTCCGATCCTCTGATTTTTCTCTCCTTGGAATACAAAGGGAAGAAACACTCTATCCCCACCTCATCCAAATACGGTTTAATTTTTCCCGCCTTGCCGTTAGCCGCAAATAAAACATACCAAAGCGGTTGAGAATCAAGACAAGAGACATGTGACTCAGGATGAGTGTCATTGCAAAAATGGAGATTTTTATCAGTTATTTCTTCGTTCACGGCCAATCAATCAATTAATATTTTCGAATAATGATATGGCTTCAGGCAGAAACGGGTAACCAGCAGTTCGAGCACTTCCATACCCTCTATTCCCCCTCAAATCTTCATCCAATCCGGAGCACAAATCAGCAAAAAAACAAAGGTCCAATTTCTCTCCCTGACCCAGGGGCGAATAATCAAACACAAAATAACTCAAGGACATACATTACTATTTTCCAAAAAATTGTACCACGAAATTCAAGCATCACCTACTAGCGACTCTCAGTTTCACCGTAAAGGTACGAACATTTTTTCAAAAACAGTTCTTGGAACACAAACAAAAAACCAAACCCCGGGATAAAATCTCTCCAAGTTCGTTTCTATAATTCAGCAAATATCTATAATATGCAAGAATTTTGCCCTACTCATTAAAGGCAACCGGATTATTTACATCATACAATCATACCTCCGTCTACACCAATAATTTGCCCTGTCACATATTCCGATAAATCACTTGCCAAAAAAAGAGCGGTTTTGGCAACATCTTCCGCTACCCCCAATTTGCCGGAATATATATTTTTCAATAGCTTACTAACATTGTCTTCTCCAATAGAACGCAACATATCTGTATCTATAGCTCCCGGCGCAATGGCATTTACCCGTATTTTGTAAGGCGCCAATTCTTTCGCCGCAGACTTGGTCAATGTCACAATGGCTCCTTTTGTTGAACTGTAAAGAAGTTGTCCGGGATTTCCGTTCACACCCATAATAGATGCCAAATTGATAATAACACCCGACTGTTGGCGTTTGAAAAATTTGGATGCATATTGAATCATCTCTATTACAGCAAACACATTAACCGAATAGGTCTGTTCGATTTGCTCTTTCGATATCATTCCAATCAGCGCATCTTTCATCATCCCCGCATTATTCACTAAAACGTCCAGTCGTCCCTGTTCCTTTTTTATTCGCATAAAAATAGATTTGACAGCAGATGAATCCGTTACATCCATATACGTTGGCTTGCAATTGGGGCAGGATTCAAAATCGTTCAAAGACCCATGAGTTCGGGCAATGGCGTAAACTATTGCCCCATTTTCCAGAAAAGTATGGAGAATGGCTCTCCCAATCCCCCTGTTGCAACCGCTTACAAGGGCAATTTTACCGTCCAACAACTTAGAATTGGACATCGTACTTTTCGGCTAAAATGGACATCCCTCTTTTGTATGATGATAAATCCACAATATCATCTGTTTCCATCATGATATCAAACTGCTCCTCCAGAGCAGATATCAACTGCATGTGCCCCATAGAATCCCATAGCGGACTCGATTGATACTCAAGACCTTTTAATTGATCTTCATGGGCATTAAAACTGTCAATGAAACATTGATCGTATTTTTCTTGATTTGTCATAGCTTTTATTTTTTATAAAACATTCTCAAATGACTGTCCACCACGTTTTTCGCCACTAGGCACGTCATATATCCAATGGCAACGCTCTATTCTGAAAGGAATGTGATTTCCCCCTTCTGCGAAGGAAAGATTTCCCCGTCGGTCTAAAACCTTGGGTGACTGAATGATTTCGGATTCAAACATATTCATAAGTCGGTTTGGTCGTTTAATTCTAATACAAAAGTAAAAACTTTTTATAAATAAAGCAAGAAAAAAGCATGTTAAAGCCTCAAGCCCCAACCAGACCAAGCCACTCGTTTCTTCCGGAGTCCGTCCCT
>JAISDH010000464.1 GCA_031264975.1 Bacteroidales bacterium | reverse complement strand
ACTTGATTGGCAATACCAAAAAATCGAATGGAAAGTAAAATTATTTGTTCAAAAACTATTGTTATCAATCTGTTGGAAAGCGTTCATTTAGATACAAAGGTTTGCATTTTTTCATGGCACAAAGATTGATACCTGTTCATAGTATTTGAATCAGAGAAATTGCTGATGTGTGAAATAAAAAGAACAACGAGGAACTGCATACCCAATACTTCCCAAAAGACGTTATCGAACACTTGAAAACCATTGTCTAAATGAAAATAAAAGAACAGCGCCATCGCTCCGAAATCATACTACTGATGCAGCCGAAAATAAAATAAGGTCAATCAAGAATATTTGTTTATCAATTCAGTAACTTCAATTCCTTGCTTTGGCTTTTGCTATGTCCCAATGGAAGCGTAAATATTTTTTTAAAATAAATCCGAACTATTTATATCATGGTATGAAAAAATATCGTACATTTGCAAAACGATTTTAAAATACTTATCTAACATTAAAAGTTCATGAATATAAATATCTTGAGTAAGTTACAATCAAAAACAAGAAAAATGGGAAAGCCAATTATTATTCGCTGTATCGACTTGCATAATTTCAAAGGAGCTATTTTAAAGCGCTATAAAAACATCATTGATAAAAATCTTGAAAATAGTCCTGTCTCTCTTAATGATTTTCTGCAAAAAGTGAAACGGGTAGAATCTATGCAAACCCTTTATAAATGAATAAATAATCATGTTATTTTTAAATTCAGTAATCACATTATAATATATTTTTAATTTTTTAAATAAGTAAGGAATGAAAGAAGGAAATTTTATGCCGGTAGTTCCGGCAAGTACGAGTATGAAAGAGTTTACTGTTAGGGCTTTGCTAATCGGCTTGGTTTTGGCGGTTGTATTAGGGGCAGCAAATGCCTATTTAGGTTTAAAGGCGGGTATGACCATAGCGGCAACATATCCGGCAGCGGTGATAGGTATGGCGCTGTTGCGTTTCTTTAAGGGCACCATATTGGAAGAAAATTTCACCCGTACAGTAGGGTCTATCGGTGAATCGGTAGCGGCGGGAGCGATTTTTACGTTACCGGCATTTTATATTGCAGGTATTTGGGATAGAGAAGCATTCAAATCCGTAGACACTTATCTTACTGCCTCGTTAATATTGATTACCGGTGGTTTGTTAGGCGTTTTATTTGTGGCATTGCTTCGACGCATGATGGTTGAGGATAAGGAATTGCCTTTCCCCGAAAGTACGGCAGCCGCTGAAATCCATAAAACAGGACAAAGTAGCGGCGGGTCAAAGTATCTGTTTATCGCTATGATAGTGGGCGCTCTTATTAAGATTGCAGGAGAATTGAAACTGTTTGCCACAGGTTGGGCTTGGTTTTTCAAATCTTCTATTGCTACGCTTGCAGGCGGTAAGACGTTGGAAGGCGGTTTTTATCTTAGTGGTCCTGCCATTAGTCCCGCTTATTTGGGCGTTGGTTATATTATTGGACCCAGACTTTCTGCTCTTAACTTTAGCGGATTGATTTTAGGCTGGGGAGTATTGGTGCCTTTGTTTTTATCTATTCTGGGCAGTGATTTTGTAAACACTCTGGCTGTAAATATTAAGCAAAATTTAGATGCAACTACTTTACAAGGCTGGCAAAATGCAGCGCAGGCAGTTAGAAATGATTTTGTAAAGATTATTGCCATTGGCGGAATGCTGGTTGCGGCATGTTTTACGCTTTATCGGATGCGCGGCAGTTTGGGAACAGGTTTGAAACGGGCGTTTAAAGACCTCGGACAGGCTGCAAAGGGAACAAGCGAACAGGTAGAACGTACTGAAAAAGACCTCAAAGCAGCTTGGATATTGGCAGGTATTTGTATTGCTGCTGTTTTAACCTTCGTCATTACCTATTTTATTTTCAATACAAGTATTTTGGTTGCCATTGTTGCCTCTACGGTGATGATAGTGCTTGCTTTTTTATTTTCTGCCGTATCAGGTTATCTGGTGGGAATTATCGGGTCGAGTAATAATCCCATTAGTGGGTTAACCATTACAGCGTTGGTTGTAACGGCTTTGTTGCTGGTAATTTGTGGAGTTTCCTCCGATACAAGTGGAGTAGCTGCTGTATTGGGTATAGCGGCAATCGTTTGTGTGGCTGCTGCCGTAGGAGGCGAAATGTTTCAAGACCTCAAGGCTGGACATTTGCTGGGCGGTACGCCATGGAAAATGCAGATAGGCGATATTATTGGGGTCATTTTATCAGGTTGCGTTATGTTTGGCGTGCTTATTATTCTCAATGAAGGAGATATTAAAATGGGAATACAGGAAGGCTACACAGGTGGTTTTGGCAGTCCTGCATTATCGGCGCCTCAGGCAACTTTAATGGCTCTTTTGGCTCAAGGAATTGTAAGCGGGGGGATGACTTGGATTTTGGTAATAGCAGGAATGGTGTTATGCGTATCCTTTATTCTCATGGGCATTAAAAGTCCCATGCTGATTTTTGTAGGTATGTATTTGCCTTTTGAAACGGTATGCGCTATTTTTGTTGGCGGATTAATCAAAGGTATTTTGGATATATACTCAGCCAGAAAGAAATACGGAGAAGTTCAATTGGCAACCGTTGAAAATACAGGCGTTCTAATGGCGTCGGGTTTGATTGCCGGAGAGGCGCTTATGGGATTGTTAGTTGCTATCTTTGCCATTTTTGAGATATTCTTCTCTAACATGATCAATATTAGCAATCCATCTTATTTGGTCGGCTTGGGTATTATATTGGTAATGGCATTCTTTTTAGTACGTATTCCTTTGAAAAAAGCGGCTAAACTGCAATCCTAAACAGGATATGAATGACAAAAAAGATAAAAAATTTGTTTGACACGATACCTGTTATCTGCAAACATATTACTACTGAATACGAGGGAGAGCTTGCTGTAATAGCTTTCCCCCGATTCAGAAGTAAGTTTATGCAGAAATATTTTGTTCCGAGAAACAGGTCGCCGATTATCCGTATTCGGCTGGATGCGCATGGTACAACTGTATGGAAATTGATTGACGGCGTACGAACAACAAATGAAATCGTACAAATGCTGACAGACCATTTTCAAAATGAAGAAAATTTCGCCTATCGAATAGGAACTTACGTTCAACAATTGCAAAGACAGGGATTTATAAAGTTGATAAATACCGAAGAAGGAGACACGGTGTAAGGACGAAAGGATGAAGGGGCGAAAGGACGAAGGGATGAAAGGGCGAAGGGATAAAAGAGCGAAAGAGACGAAAGAATGAAAGGGATGAAAGGAACAAGGGATAAGAGAAAGCAAATATTCCGTCATTATTGTTTAAGCGTTTGTGATTTCTTTGTATAAATATGAAAGCAGGGAAGACGATATTCTTTTATTTTTTTGTAGCAGGCGTGTGTTTGATTATTATCAGTCCGCATGCATTATCCGATGGAATGTTTATGGACGGGTTAATTTATTCCACTATCGCAAAAAACATGGCAAATGGACTGTGTTCTTTTTGGGAACCGCACTTTACGACTACTTGCCATGCCAATTTTTATGAACATCCACCGCTTGCGTTTGGATTGCAA
>JAISDH010000439.1 GCA_031264975.1 Bacteroidales bacterium | reverse complement strand
GGTCCAAACTATACGCACTATCACAATGCTACATTTGATAAATTGTACAAACAATCCCAATCCACAAACAATGACAGTTTACGTTTTTCACTTTACCAACAGATGGATAAGTTGTTGCTGGAAGACGCCCCCGTTGTTGTATTATACTATGACCGTGTTCTTCGGTTTACTCAAAAGAATATAGAAGGTTTGGAAAACAACGCAATGAACCTTCTTACATTAAAAAAAGTAAGAAAAAAATAAAAAGGGGTAAAAGGCAAGAACGAAAATAGTGATTAACGATTAATAGATGCATAGGCGACAGCGTCAACCTTTCAGCGCTTTTTACGGTTTAACTTGATGACATTGTTTCATAGACTATGCTGAGCGGCGGGGACGTCGCGCTTCGCTCCATTGTTGACTATCTATTCACTTCGATATGAAGTAAGGCAGTAATGTTTCGTATACGGTTTTCCATTTATTGCCTTCTGCTCCTGGTTTAAAGGACTGATTATGAAAAAGCGTTACCAGGACGCCATTGTATTTTTTCACTTCATTAACGTATGGGAGGAGGTGTTTTATAATTTCTTGAGGATTTTGTATGTCGGCGAAGGCATTTTCCATGAAAAGTAGAGGGTGTACTAACATGTCGGTTATTTTGTTATTCGGCAAATCAAAAAATAAAAAAGGATTGCACGTCCCTGCTCTGAATCCTGCCGTTTGCACATACCCCATACTGTACTCTTCTTTAATCCCTTTGGAAATTAGTAAACGGTAACTTTCAGGCAGGGAAAAACGTAAATAATGATGCCGGTTTTTTGTAATGGGAGTTTGTAAAACAGTTTGTAGAAAAGAGATTTCAAAATCAATCCTTTTCGGGTCATCTTTTACATGATAGGACGCGTGAAGTCCCGTATTCGAATGAATGCCTGTTTGTTGCATCAGGTTTTGAAAAGATTTGTTGTGCGGATTAATGTTTTTGTCGTAATCAGACCGGCGTTTGGCAACCAGAAAAAAATAACAGGGATGTATATTGTATCGTTGATGCAGTTGAGATAAATAATCGAAGGTATCGTATGGGTCTGGCTTTTTGTCTGAAAGAACGGCTATCCGATTTTTTATTGCGTTGAAATCACGTTTAAAAAGAGAACGAATCCCTCCCGCCATATTCAACAAAAACCCTTTATGACGATAAGCATACGCGCTATCAATATCATAAGTAGGAATAAAGGTATACCTCCTGTCAGAGAAAACAATATCCGGATATGTGTTCTTTAAAACAGTGGACAGTTCTTTTATCCAACAATCTACAACAGCAAGATGCAGGAAATTATGTTTATATGCCAAACTGTTTTTTTCGTCATAACGTTGGTGACTGTCTTTGTAGTGGGGTAAATATTCTTCATATCGGCTTAGAAAAAAGAAACTTGCTGCAAACACATCAAAAGGAAGTGTTTCATTCCATTGCTTTGTTTGGAAACAAACGGGCATTCCCCTGTACATGGAAACATCTACCGTTTGTAGGGTGATATTTTCTTCAAATAATAAACCATTCGGAACAATGGAAATAATATCTTTCATACTGACCTCCGAATAATTGATTTTATAGCCTTCACAGGCTTCAAAAACGGCAATATTCGTACAAATCCGAGACTCTATTCCCCATAATCTGTCAAAGATATGTTGTGTGATATAGATTAAACGTTCCGTTATTTTGTTACAATAAATAAAAATCATCGTAAGTATCTATTTTCTGTTGTATGAATAGATTACATGCCACAAAACAATACCGGCGCTTACGGAAATATTCAAAGAATGTTTTGTCCCGAATTGAGGAATCTCTATACATCCATGACACAAGTCAATGACGTCCTGTTCTACACCCATGACTTCATTGCCGAAAACCAAGGCAAGTTTTTTGTAAGCCTCAGCCTCAAATTCATGAAGCATGATACTTTTCTCCACCTGTTCTATGGCAAAGACCGAATAATTGTCGTCTATCAAACGGTTAACCGCCTCTTGCGTTGAATCAAAATACGTCCAATCTACCGACTTGGTAGCGCCTAAGGCGGTTTTTTCAATATCCTTATGAGGCGGTTGCGCTGTTATTCCGCACAAATAAATCTCTTGAATCCGAAAGGCGTCGCATGTTCGAAAAACAGAACCTACATTATTCATGCTGCGGACATTATCCAATACCACAACAACAGGATATTTAACGCTCTGTTTAAACTCCGCAACATTCATCCGATTAAGTTCCTCCATGGAACGTTTCTTTGACGCCAATCCTACTGTTGTATTTTAAAAGTAATGGGCTGCAGAAAGCGGCATCGAACCCGTTTTCCCCGCTGCTTTGCGGGAATCCATTTAGGCATATTCTCTATAATACGTATCGCCTCTTTGTTTAACGATTCGTACTGATGCTCTCGCATTATCTTTATATTTGTAAGGCTTCCGTCCGGTTCTACAATAAACTGTACAATAATACGAGCTTCTATTTTTTCCTTTCTCGCATCTTCCGGATAGGTTAAATTCTCCTGAAAGTACTTTAGCAAAGCCTCATTCCCACCCGGAAATTCAGGCATTTTTTCCGTAACTGTAAACACTATGGTATCAGTATCGGTATTCGTACCGGCATTCGTATTTGTATCGGTATCAGTCTGAGCAATGCCGTTATACGCGAAACCGAAAAAGAATAAGAACGTAACGACGATTTTAAAAAGAACATCTTTTGACTTCATTATATGATGATTTTATAAATTACTGTTTTGATTTTCGTTTGTATTTTGTCTCAGTCGAGAGGTGAGTATCTTGACAAAATTATTATACCCGAAAAATTCCTGCGCAATAATTCGTATGACCGTATAGGCTGGGATTCCGAGCATCATACCTGGTATGCCCGCCAATGAACCGAAAAGTAATACGACAATAAATATTTCGAGCGGATGCGCCTTCACTGATTTGGAGGCTATAAAAGGTTGCAGGAAAAAATTATCGATGATACGACAGCCAATAAATGTTCCCAACACTTTTATAAGAATGATGGAGATATTTACATCTGTCGAAACAATATAACCGCTTATTCCGGCAATGAAACACCCTGCAATACACGCTATCATGGAACCAATATAAGGAATCACGATTAAAATGCCTCCTAAAAAGGAAATCAATAATGCGTTTTCAATTCCCAACAGAGACAAGGCTATAAACTCAAGCAATCCCATTGAAATCATTTCAATGAATAGACCAATAAAATAATTGGAAAGTAATCTTTTAGAGCGCTGTAAAATATGTCCTACTTCTGACTGGTGATTCGTTGGCGTCATCTTTACGATGGATTGTTGCAGGGTTTTAAAATCCTTTAAAAAGAAAAATGAAATGAACAGGACGGAAAATATTCCCAATAAAACAGAACCTATCACATTGACAATATTTCCAAACGCGGATGAAAAATTCATTTGACCGATATAATTAAGCAATGTATGGATGATGATATCTTTTAAATTGTCGTCCGGTTTAATGATATTATATTCTTTCAGTATGTCGTCAAAATAGGTCAATGCGCTGTTGTAGGTAGTTTCAACCTTTTCTGCATCAATGGAGACAATCATATTCACTTCTTCTGAAACGGGAATAAACACCATACGAAATAAGAATAAGAGTATAGAAACAATTGCCAGTAACGATAAGGTCGTAGACAGGGTATTGCCGATTTTAATTCGTTTATACTGTATCTTGCAAAGCAATTCCTTGAGGGGAGCGCCCAATAATGTTACAATCAGAGATATGGTAACGTAGATTGTAATTGACGAAAAATACCATGCCGCAAAAAGAAACAACCCAAACGCTAACAATATGGAAACAACCCGCAAAAATCTATTCGTACTGAAATCAGATGACATAAGACTATTTTTCTATCTGTTCTAGAAATATTTTAGCCATTTCATTAGCCATGATTATATCTCTTACATACATTTCTTTAGCGTTACCAAGTCCACCTGCTAATTGAGGTCTATTATATCCTTCAGGCTTTTTAATAGCTATTCCCTTATATAAATCCCTCTTTGATATCAAAGCACATAAAATTCGCAGGGTTATTTCTTCTTCTTTTGTTAATGTGTCTTTCATGATGTTTATGATTATATGTTGTATGTGGAAATTTGTTTTAATTTCGTTTCAAACTTTGAAGTTTATCCAACCTGTTTAATCCTTCAATTGCCAGCGGATAGTTTGTTATCAAGCGCAGGGAATACATATAATCCTGTCGTGCATTATCATACTTTTTGAGTTGCTCAAAACTTAATCCCCGATTGTATATTGCTTCTATATAGGTGGTATCTTGCTCAATGGCTTTTGAGAAAAAGACAACGGCTTCTTCAAATTTATCTTCTCCCATCAAGTAAATCCAGCCGATATTATGCAGTGCGTATTTGTGGTTTTCATCTATTTGTAATATCATTCGATATTTTTCCAACGCCTTTTCATACTCTTTTGTTTCCTGATAAAACATGGCAATGTTATACAATATCTGTATATTATCCGGTTGTATATTCAATGCGTTATTGTAATAGTCTATCGCCAAGGGATTATGCCTGTAATGATATAATATGCCTAATTCCGTGTAAGCGTCAAAATAATCAGGGTCTTGTTCCACCGCTGTAAGATAATAACGAATCGCAAGCGAGGTATCTCCTTTTTCTCTATAATTCCATGCCAAAATATGATATGCACGAGGATTATATTCCGTCTGTTGGAGGGATTTTAGCAGTATCTCTTCCGATTGTTGATAATCTTTAAGCAAAAAATAAAGCTCTCCCAATTTCAAATAAGCCTCATTGTTTTTATTATCCAAGGCAATGGCTTTCTCCAGCATTTCTTCGGCATTGTCAATATAGTTCATCGAAAAATATACGTCCGAAACAGCCACATACACATTAGCATTTCCTGAATCCAAACGAATGGCAACAAGCGCATTATTCAATGCGCTGTCCAGTTGTTTTGTTTTCATATAATAGCTTGATAAATCCAAATACAGACTTGCGTTATTCGGTTCTTTTTCAATTGCCTTATATATCTTTACAAGTTCATCCGGCATGGAGGCATACTGATTCTCCTGATTTTTGTTTGAGCAGGCAAAAACCAATCCAACAATAAAACAAATCAATAACAACCCACGGTTTCTTTTACCTGTCATGAATGAATATTATTTTTGTTGAATGCTTTGCTTTATTTTACCTTCCAATTCGGTAGCCAAATCCGGATTATCCTGCAACAGTTGTTTAACCGCTTCCCGTCCCTGTCCTAATTTTGTTTCTCCGTAGGAAAACCAGGAGCCGCTTTTCTTAATGATATTATATTCTACCCCCAAATCAACAATTTCTCCCGTCTTTGAGATGCCTTCTCCGTACATAATATCAAATTCGGCAGAACGAAAAGGAGGCGCTACTTTATTTTTAATTACTTTCACTTTCACATGGTTACCCACAATATTTTCTCCGTCCTTTATCTGTGTTTGACGACGAATATCCAAACGAACCGAAGCGTAAAATTTAAGCGCATTTCCCCCTGTTGTCGTTTCGGGATTACCAAACATAATTCCTATCTTTTCCCTTAACTGATTAATAAAAATACAACAACAGTTTGTTTTACTGATAGTAGACGTAAGTTTACGTAAAGCCTGCGACATTAAACGCGCCTGTAAACCCATTTTAGAATCTCCCATTTCTCCTTCTATTTCACTTTTGGGGGTTAATGCGGCTACGGAATCTATTACAATAATATCAATGGCGCCGGAACGGATTAAATTATCTGCAATTTCCAGAGCCTGTTCTCCATTGTCGGGTTGGGAGATTAGCAGGTTTTTGACGTCAATCCCTAATTTTTCTGCATAAAACCGGTCAAAGGCATGTTCTGCGTCTATAAAAGCGGCTATCCCATCACTGCGTTGCGATTCCGCAATAGCATGTAATGCCAGCGTAGTTTTACCGGAAGATTCCGGACCGAAAATTTCAATCACTCTTCCTTTCGGAAATCCATTTACCCCAAGGGCAACATCCAACCCTATTGAACCGGTAGATATTACACTCATATCCTCTACGGCGGCGTCTCCCAATCTCATAATAGCGCCTTTGCCATATACCTTTTCCAAACGTTCCAACGTGGAATTTAATACCTTTAATTTCTCTGCACTTTCCGGCTTAATCTCTTTTGACATAATATTTTTATTCTGATTATTAACTTCTATTTAAATATGGATGCAAAGATATAAAAAATCATTATTATACAATATGATTTTACAACTAAATATTTCAACATCTAAAAAAACAAACAAGTAGACAGGAGGATAGGGGAAGAAAGGGCAACAAGGAACAAGCGACAGGCAGACAAGCCATGAGAGAAAAGGGACGAAAGGAGGAAAGAAAAAAATAGTGGGCGAGTGAATCAGTTGCATTACCAGAAAATATTCTTGGAGCATTTAAAATAACCAAGGATCATGCGATTGTATATATTTTTGATAGAGGTCAAAGCTCTATTAGAGCATTCAGTGAGATGAAATCAAACAAAGGTCTGCTGTTTGTGGGTCGGCTCATGGCAAACAGGAATTTGT
>JAISDH010000208.1 GCA_031264975.1 Bacteroidales bacterium | reverse complement strand
GAAATATGGGATGATATTCGTTTGGTACAGGGAAAGGAAGTCATCGGCTACCCCACCCAAAAACCGTTTGCCTTGCTTGAACGCATTATACAAATGGCGTCCAACGAAGGCGACGTCATACTTGATCCTTTCATGGGAGGCGGCACAACGCTTGCCGTAGCAGACAAACTGAACCGAAAATGGATTGGCGTCGACCAGTCCGTGCAGGCGGTGAAAGTAACCGAATTGCGCCTGCATCAGCAGACAGATTTGTTTACAAGCCTCTATGCCAATTCTTACACCCTGCAATTGCATAAATACGATTATGATACGCTTCGCAACAAGGACGCCTTTGAGTTTGAAAACTGGATTATCGGACAATTCGGCGGCACAAGCAATACCCAACAGCGCGGGGATTTGGGTTTGGACGGACGAATGTCCGACAATACGCCGATTCAGGTAAAACGCTCCGAAAACGTCGGACGCAATGTGGTAGACAATTTTAAATCAGCCGTTGAACGTTACGACAAAAAATTTTTTGAAAAAAATATTGCAGCAGGAACTCCCGTTGGCTATATCATTGCTTTTTCATTTGGCAGAGGAGCGGTGCAGGAAGTGGCGCGGTTGAAAAATCAGGAAAATATCATTATCGAACTTGTGCCGGTCGATACAATTATTCCTGTTTCCAAAAAGCCCGCCATTCGGATTGAAGTAAATGAACTGTCCCGCGATGCAAATGGCGTCCGCGAAATAGAATTTATCGCCTCCGGACAAAGCGAAGCAGGCATTGAGTTTTACAGTTGGGATTTTGATTACAATGCTGAAAAGGGATTTCACGCTTCGGTCATTATAGATAAAGAAGGCAAACAGCAGCGGCAATTAAAGGCGGGCGTTCATCACATCGCCGTCAAAGTAGTGGATAATAACGGACTGGAAAGCATCGAAACTATTAAATTGAAAGTAAACGGAGAGATACAATGGGAATAAATAAGCAATATCTTTACAGGGTGCAAGGAAAAAGAGACAAGGTGCAAGCAAAACAGTAAACGAGAAAATAACGTCTTCATTTATCCGTGTTTATTTTATAAGATACTTGAGGCGTAAAAAAAAACAAAAAAATGGCGTCAATTCGTTATAGAGCAAAAAAAAATATTATCTTTGCAACCAATCAATGAATGTCTGCTATAAAGAAGTAGACCTGAAACGATAACACGATAAGTAAATTAAAAACAGTTGATATGAGAAAAATAGTTTTAGCAACAATAGTATGTCTGTTAGTTGGCTTTATCCAAGCGCAAAATTACAATATAAAAAACCGGTGGAATATCAAAGCGGGCTATTCAAGATATGCCAATGGAGGATATTCTATTGGAAGTAATAATGATTTTATACAAAAAAGAAGTTCTAATTTTCGGATAGAAGGCAATTATGGCGTTTTGTCTTGTTTGGAATTAGGATTATATGCGGGTATTATATCCTATCCTGTTTATAGAAGCTCTAATCCGGGCGCTATCTACAATGACAGTATTGGTTTACCAGTCAAAAAAGAAATAGCAGTAGCTCCAACGTTTGGACTTAATGTGAATTTTCATATTCTTCCTTTGTTTGTTAAGAAAGAAGACTGTCGCTGGGATTTGTATGTTTGTGCAAAATATGGAGGTTGTTATTTAATAGAAGACCGAATGCCTTCTGAAGCTATTGACTATTCTAAAGTACATTATCCGGAGATAAAAAATCCTTCTGATGCAAAAACATATAAACATGAATATGGCGTAGGAATAGGCGGGAGCGTATATTTTTGGAAAGTATTTGGTTTGTATGCGGAATGTTCTGTCGGACAGTATACAGTCTTTGAGAACCCATCCTTTCAGAAGAACGCCATTGATTATTTTAATATACGTGGAGGATTTACCTTTAAATGGTCTTCAAATAAAGGACAATAAACTATTCCAAAGCGCAAAAAGAATATAGTCATTCATAGTCTTTAAGCAGCTCTTTTTAGGGCTGCTTTTTAATCTTCGCTCGGCGTAATGTCGTAAGACGGCGTTATTCCAAAATGTCTATGAGCGATAATTGCGAATGAATAATCATTTCTTAAAGAAATAAACCCTAAAATGTCTATCAGGAATTAATCTTGTTATCGCATATAAAATAGCAATACAATGCAATACATCATAAACAATAAAATCTTTGAACTTCGCGAATGGCGACTGTCCGATGCTGCTTCGCTTGCCGAGAATGCCAACAACATTCATGTCTGGAACAATGTCCGCGACTACTTCCCACATCCCTATTCGAAAGAAGATGGTAAACAATTCATCGGGATGGTGCTGGGCAAACCTCAGCCGGTGACAGACATGGCGATTGTGATCGACGGTAAAGCCGTCGGCGGAATTGGGATTGTGCGAAAGACCGATGTGGAACGAATCAGCGCTGAAATCGGTTATTGGTTGGGCGAGAAATACTGGGGCAAAGGAATCATGACCGAAGTTATCAAAGATATGATTTCCTATGTCTTTCTCCATTTTCCCGAATTAAAGAAGATTTACGCCACGCCTTTCGGTTTCAATATTGCCTCGCAACGGGTATTGCAGAAAGCCGGTTTCGAGTGCGAAGGCATTCTAAAACAGGCGGCGATAAAAAATGGGAAGGTGATTGATTTGCACTATTATAGTATGCTCAAAAGTCAGTGGATTTCAAATGTTCATCACAGATTTTTCCGTCAAGAGGACTTTTCTCTTTTGGAAGATTTGCTTTACGAAGCCATTTTCCAACCCGAAGGCGCAGAACCGCTTCCCCGTGATATTATCAAAAAGCCCGAAATAGACAACGCTATTCGTGATTTCGGGAAAAAACAGGGAGACCTTTGTATCTTCGCCGAATTGAACGGCAAAACAGTCGGCGGCACATGGATGCGTATTTCAGACGACGAAACTGAAAGTTACGGTCATATTGACGCTGAAACGCCCGAATTAGCCATTGCCGTTTTCAAAGAATATCGTAATCTGGGGATAGGGCGGAAACTGATGCGTCATCTGATTGATTCGGCATTCACGCACGGCAGTAAAGGCTATAAACAAATTTCATTGAGCGTGGATAAGCGGAATTATGCCGTCAAAATGTACAAAGAATTTGGCTTTGAAATTGTGAAAGAAAATGAACAGGATTATGTTATGGTGTTGAAAAGAAAAGATTCCTAATCACTATTTACTTCCCGCTCACCCTATCATCTTGAGAAGCCTGATGCAGACAAAAAAGGTTGTAAGACGTAAGGAGCAAGGGGCGAAAAGGGTTAATGATTAATCCCTATTTTTCCGCACCTCAATTTACCGCTAACTACCAGCCGTTAATCACTATTTCTCGTCTTTCTGACCAAAAATACTTGACGAGGGCTTATTGTAATTTTTCAAATTGTTATACTTTGTTTTTCAAAGTCATCGGAAGGGATTTATTTTATTGTGGAAAATATTAGTGAACAAAATATGGATTTGTACGAAAATGATTGTACTTTTGCAGGAGAAAAATCAATAAACAAAAC
>JAISDH010000161.1 GCA_031264975.1 Bacteroidales bacterium | reverse complement strand
AATGCAAAGCTAAACATGGCACAGCGCGTTTCAAATACGATGGAAGAGGATCAAGAAATTTTTAAAGACGTTCCTGCGGTGGCAGCAATAGTCGCAGAGTTAAAGGGAGATATTGAAATCATCCGCGAAGTTTTGAGAGAACACACAGGCGTAAATCTACCGGCTTCAACACTCGCAAAAAGAAACGCAGAAAAAAGAATGATAAAGTCTTGCGTCAAAACAGCCAATATCTTATATCTGATTGGCTTTATCAGCGACAACACAGATTTAATCACCCTTGCAGGATTGAGCGATAACAGTTTTTATCGCATAACAAACAACGCCGCTCTTGCCCTTGCAAGACGAATACTGAATTTGGCAAAACAGTATGCAGAACAATTGAAAGAATATACCATTGATGAAAAAGAAATCAACGAAATGGAAACCGCAATCGACGCTTTTCAGACAGTTATCACTAAACCAATGGATACAATAGCAGGAAGAAAACAAAAAACGACAAATCTTGTACAGTTATTCGCCAAATTGGATTCAACACTTTATGATAAGTTGGATAAAGTGATGCTAATCTTTAAAGACAGTAATCCTGACTTTTACAATAAATACCGAACATCCCGCAATCTTATCCTGACTTCAAGAAGAAAGGATAAAAAATCGGAAGAAGAATCGGAAGAATCGGAAAAAGTTGATTAGTTAAAGTAACAAGGCAACAGTTCTGTCCGGTATTTATCAAATTAAGTTGAAAATGCGTTGAAAGAGTAAAATTTTCATTGCCGAGAGTTGCGACTTTCGGTAATGAAGATTCTACAGAACGGGCAAGTATCATTTGGTCAAAAAATTACAGGCGAATCGATTCGATTGCTTATGTCTTTATGTCCGGAGCAAAAGAAAGCGGCGGATTATGTAAGCGTTGATATTGAACAAAAACAATCGAGTATTGTGTGCGGATAATTATTTTCCCTGACGCTTTAATAAACAAAGAAATTGTAACCGGTATTCATTATACGCTGTAACAAATAGATACAAGTTGTGTGCAATGGACGGGCGAGACTGTATTTTTCAAGTATTTTATTTTACCGATTTGAGAACAGATATTTTGTTAAATAAAATTTGTAACTTTGCGCTCCAAATAGATTAAACAGTATGAGTAAAATAAGGGTCAAGAATTTCGGACCTGTCAAAAACGGTTTTCAAGATAACGAAGGATGGCTTGATATAAACAAAGTTGTCGTATTTATTGGTAATCAAGGCTCCGGAAAAAGTACGGTTGCCAAATTAATTTCTACTTTTGTCTGGATAGAAAAAGCATTGGTAAGAGGATATTCTGATATAAAATGGTTTGAAAGAAAAGGGATAAACCGTTTTAAAAGTCAATTTTTGCCGTATCATCGTTTGGAGACTTATTTATATCCCGAATCAACGATAGAATATACAGGCGAAGTTTATTCCATAACATATCAAAATAAAAGTTTGAAAATCAAGAAAATTTCGACGGAATCCTACTCTTTACCTCAAATAATGTATGTACCGGCGGAAAGAAATCTTTTGGCGTATATGAAAGGTTCAAAGAAATTGAAACTGTTTTCTAAAGCGTTACAGGATTTTAATGTGGAAAATTATAACGCTCAACAGGAGATGAACCATGTTGTAAAATTGCCAATCAATGATACGTTTGTTGAATATGACAAACTGAATGATACGCTTAATTTGAAAGGAGAAAATTATAAAGTTAAACTTACAGACGCTTCAAGCGGGTTTCAATCGTTTGTTCCGTTGTATTTGGTATCAGACTATTTGGCAAATTCTGTAAAAAGTTATAGTAAAAACAAAGAACCGATGAGTAGCGAAGAACGAATCAGGTTTCAAAAACAGGTTCGGGAAATTTGGGACAATAACAGTTTTACAGAAGAACAAAAATGGCTTGCATTTTCGGCATTATCTGCAAAATTTAACAAAACAGCATTTATAAATATCGTAGAAGAACCCGAACAAAATCTTTTTCCTTCTGCGCAATGGAAAATGTTACAGTCTTTATTAGAGTTTAACAATATGAATGTTGGAAATAAATTAATTTTGACCACTCATAGCCCATATTTGATTGCTTATTTGACTTTATCGGTCAAAGCGGGACTGTTAAATGAAAAAATACAGACAGATGATTTAAGAATGGAACTGGAAAATATAGTTTCCCTACATTCGACGATAAAATCGAAAGATTTGTCAATTTATGAATTGGACGAAAACAACGGAACGATTCATTCTCTCGAAACTTATAACGGATTACCTTCCGACGAAAACAAATTAAATGAAAAACTGGATGAAGGGAATGAATTATTTGCTAAGTTATTGGAAATCCAAAAACGGTTGTGAGAACAAAGACAGGAAAAGAAATCGAAAAAAGCAAAAAGGCTAAAACAAAAAATAAAAAAAGATGAATTTTTTTGATTCAAAATACCAGTATATTTCCAATAAAACTATCTTTGGACTTTGCGACGATGAGCCGCCTCCGCACAAACCGGCATATCTTGATGAAAATGATGGAAGTAAATGGATTGCAATTGTGGAAAACGACGCTCAAATTAAAGTGAAATTTGTTGCATTAGACCATTGTATTAAGTTATTAAAACCGGACGGAAAAAGCGAAGACAGATGTAGCGATGGACTTTTGGAGTATAACTCTACAATTATTTTTGTGGAGTTGACAACAGCAACGCATAAAAATTGGAAATCAGACAAAGACGACCAGCTTCGCGTTACGATTAGTCATTTTGAAAGAACAAAAGAAGCTAAGCAGTATAAAGTAAAGAAAGCCTGTATCGCGAATAGTAATTTTCGAGTACTTCGACCAAGTTATCAAGCAAGAATGGAGAGATTTTTGATTGATACAGGTTATGATTTAAGCATTGAAAATAGAATCAAGATATAACTCTTGAACGAAAGCCGCTGCATACAACGAACGCTTTGTCGTAAATAGCGATGTGGCTCGCACGACAACAGTTTTACAGGATTTTAACGTTTTGTCATCCGTCCGAGCATTTATGAATCAGCTTTCTGCTGCAAACAGCCGGAACATGATGCGGTATTGACCCTAAAATTGATAAAATATATTGACAAATTAAATCAATGATAAACTATAAAATTATGACAGATAACGGAAAAGAAAACAAGATGGTAAAAAAAGTTTTCATCACGGGAGCGAACAAGGGTATCGGCAAACAGATTGCCCGTCAAATGGGAAAAAACGGATGGATGGTTCTGGTTGGGGCGCGAAACGAAGAACGTGGTCTTACGGCGGTGCGCGAACTCCTCGAAGAAAACATCAAAGCGGAATATTTGAATATCGATTTACAGGATTAAAATACAATCTCGGCGGTTGTCTCAACAATAGAATCTCGGCACGCCGACCTTTCCATACTCGTCAACAACGCGGCAATTCCGGGAGATATGCACAAGCCCGGCTATGAATTTACAACCGACGAACTTAGAAATGTCATGGAAACAAATTTTTTCGGACCTTTTGAGCTAACGCGCCGCTTGCTTCCTGTTCTTGAAAATAATAACGGGCGCATTGTGAATATTGCGATACCAATCGGCGTGTTACCTCGCTTCAACCCATTCGCATATAAAACCAGCAAAGCCGCCTTTAATGTGATGGCACAGAGTTTGGCGCAGAATTTTACGGAAAAAGGAAAGTCCGTAGAGATTTTTTCCATCATGCCCGGCGCAACAACGACAGACTTAAACGGTAATATTACTGGAGAATATGTAAAAACGGCAGAAGAAGCCGGAAAATTAATAGCAAGTTTCATTCTTGACGGAAAAAAACATAACGGCGAGATAATTAATCTTAATGGCGCCATTGCGGACTACAATCATGGATTGTTTTAAATAGAAAAATGATAAACGATTCAGCGATGTTTCCCTCCATTCGGCATAATGAAGACGTTATACTGTGCGCGGGCTAAATTGTAAGATAAAAAGGTATCAATGTTTTGCGTTTTTTTGATATTATAGAAAATATCCGGTCGTGGTATAATTGTTTGTCCAATGTAGGGGCGACCCTTGCGGTCGCCCTTTGCCCAATGCCATCAACGTTAAAAGGAAAAATTCACAAAAAAACAAATCCATTAGCATAGTTATATTTCAGACGCCGGAAGGCGTCAAATATGAATAACCCCGAGCAAGCCGGAGGCGCAGCTTGGGGACAGAACGTACTGGATTGCTTTGTTCCTCGCAATGACGGACAGGCAAACTCTTCCGTACTGGATTGCTTCGTGCCTCGCAATGACGGACTGACAAACTCTTCCGTACTGGATTGCTTCGTGCCTCGCAATGACGAACAGGCAAACTCTACCGTACTGGATTGCTTCGTGCCTCGCAATGACGAACTGACAAACTTTTCCGTACTGGATTGCTTCGTGCCTCGCAATGACGAACTGACAAACTCTACCGTACTGGATTGCTTCGTGCCTCGCAATGACGGACTGGCACACTCTTCCGTACTGGATTGCTTCGTGCCTCGCAATGACGAACTGGCACACTCTACCGTACTGGATTGCTTCGTGCCTCGCAATGACAGACTGACAAACTCTAACGTACTGGATTGCTTCGTGCCTCGCAATGACGGACTGAGATCGGAAGAGCGTCGGGGAG
>JAISDH010000058.1 GCA_031264975.1 Bacteroidales bacterium | reverse complement strand
GTTTGGTTTTGTAAAAATCTCCGGCAATCCGGCGCATACCATTGCCCACGAACTGGGACACGGCGCTTTCAGGCTGTGGCATACCTTCAGTACCGATAAAAGAGCAATTTATATTGCTGCTCAGGGAGCGACTGACAACCTGATGGATTATTCCAATGGTACAGGACTGTACAAGCATCAGTGGGATTTGGTGCATGATCCGGAAACGATGCTGTTTCCATCCTCGGTGGATGAGGATGAAACTTTAGATAAATCAGATTCCGAGTTTAAAATAGACTTGGCAAGTATAAAAACAATTGAAAATGTTCCTGATGGAATATATATAACCCCTGCTGGTAAACCTGTCACATTAAAGGGGTTGAAAAGCATAAAATTTCTGGATAAAACAGATGGGGTAAGTGAAATATCTATTTCGGCAGCCACTGTTATAGGTTTCACTGCTGAAGTAAACGGCAAATTAGAAACGTATTTTAGCGGATTGGAAAAAGACGAATTTTCAGGATATTATAAAATAAGTAACATTGAAGCATACGATTACTATATTGATAATGAGATAAAAGAATACTATAAAGAAGGTGAAAATGCTAAAAAGGATAGAGACTATGATATATATCTAATTGATAATGGAACTCCCATTTCCCGTAAAGTAAGTAAATGGTGGTATTATCAGGAAGATTGGGTAAATTACAAAGGTAGTGGAAAAATAATAACGTCTCTTCCGGATTGTGACTGTCAAAAAATTGCCCATGAATATAAGAATTCTCCATTGAATAATAGTGGCTTAAAATCAGTGATAGAAAATGATCCATGTATTCTTAACACCCTGTATAAGTTTAACAAAGGTAAAATAATCTTTACCTCAAAGTGGATGGAGGATTTCAACAAGGTATTTGGAGCTTTAACAAATATTATACTTATTCCAGCTGTAGCAGAAACTGTTATAGCTCCAGTACTTGAGTCTGTTATTACTTCTGCTATTGAAGACGGCACAACTTTATTAACTTATCTTGGCAAGAAGAAAGCAACTGATATGGCACTAGGCGCTTTCCTGGATGTCAGTTTTCAATCTTTTTTGTTAGGATACTTCAATGATGTTCCTGTCGAACAGCTGTTCGAAGAGATTCAATGGATGCAGGCAGTAGGTACCGGTATTGAATCAGCCATGAATGTACCATGGTTTTCGACATTTATTATGCCATTGTACACATCACTTGGAAATAGTAATAGTCAAGTAACAAAAGAAGAATATATTAACAACTATTGTATACAGGCTGGAGCCGCTGTATTCGTGTATGCACTTACCAGCAATTCAACATCTGTTGCTGTTAGGAAAAATATTGGTAAAATAAAAGAGATTTACAATGCAGCTCCTTCAAAATTTATATCTAAGCTAGAATTACTGACTAATTATATTGCTTACAATGGCCAGCCATTAATCAATAGAGAGCGTCTTGACCAAATTTACAAGTTTCTGAATATTGATCATCTGCTCCTAACAAACAACTTCATCGAGTCTTTAAAAAATAAAGGACTGAACGGATTAGTACAGACTATTGAAAACATTTCTGATAAATCAATTAGGATAAGATTTGTAACAGAATTTTCAAATTTAAGCACTGAACATGCTGATGATATTTTACGTAAAATAAATAACAATCCTGACTGGATCACTGCGTGGAGGTATATTCAAAGACCTGAAATGCGTCTTGACCCTGATATCCTTTATGCAACTTCCCGATTATTAAAACAACATCCTGAATTTACTGAAACCCATAAAGAAACGATAGAAAGTATATACAAAAGTCTGGCTGAAGCACGTGTGGGGTGTAAAACTTGTCCGAGTTCAGTGAGTCCCGATCTACAAGTTGGTTATATGGAGACTGTTATCGATAATTTGAACGATGCCATTTCAAAGTATTCAAATTTAAGTGGTTTTAATAGTTTTATAAGAGAAATGGCGCAAACATCACGAAAAGCAAAAGGTGGTGCATTTACTCTGAAGTTATTGAAAGAAAGGCTTAACGACCTTACGGAAAATGGGCAATATGTATTAAAAGGATTTGAAGGTACGATTCCTGATACTGAAACTGGAAATATGTTCGATTTAATGTTTGAGCAAGTATCTAATAATCAAATAGTAAAAAAAATGGTTGAAGCAAAAAATTGGACTAACGTTCAAAAGGTTGGTGATGAACAATTGTTAGCATATATTAAAAGTGGTAATAAATTTGAATATTACTTTAATGGAACTTCAGAAGGCATGAAATTAAAGTTTCGAGAGTGTTTCAAAAAGAATATAGACCGTTGGTTTCAAGGTAAAGACGATAGCATATATTCATTTTTCAAGACAACCGACATAAATCAAGCTAAAGTTAATATTGAATCATCATCTTTTTACGATTTTATTAAATAAATTTAAATAAATAAATTATGGCCTCATTTAAGCTGGAAGAAAAGAAATCAAAAGTTTTTGTTTACACTTTGGATTACTGTTTTTTTAAAGACGAAGAAAATAACACTTTATCATGTTATAACAAAAAATTTGAACTGCTTTGGTGTGTTTATGATGATCATGGCATTGAATACAAAAGATACAAAGATTTTGTATTTGCAATTGGCCATGACAAATTTTCAATATTGAATGTAGCAGATGGTAAAGAAATATCTTCACATCCATATGTTCCAATAGGTTGGAATAACGAATTTATAATATCCAAAGACAGAAAAAATTTTCCGCCTGTTTTAAGATGTGACAAATTAGTATCAAATCAATTTATTGAAGTTTGGGTAAAAGAAGATTACAGCTTGGTATATCTCTATTATTCAGACAATAAAAATATCTATTTTATTAATAAAGACAGAATCACAACAGAAGTCAATTATGGAGAAATTATCTCCTTAGATATTTCATCAGGGAAAGAATCCTGGCGATTTAACACGAGTATTTTTGGTGAAAATCTTTCTATCAGTAGAATACTTGGAGTTAGCAAAGGTATATTGATATTAGGGTTTGGTGATAAGTATATAATTGGGCTTGACGTTGTTACAGGGAAAATTGTTTGGCATATGCTTGGTTTTGCACAATTTGATGAATTGGAAGAAGAAAAGGGGATTCTTCATTCATTCACTCGAAGCCACTGTTCATTTGATATAAGAACGGGCATTGCCGTATCACAACTAAAAGGGGAAGAGATGTTAAAAGAGGAAGAGATGTTTAACAGACACAATTTTACCAGTCAAAGGAATAAGTATATTGTAACTGATACGCATATAATTTCTACTGACTGGAGAAAAGGGAAAATTATTGCTTATAATATGGCAACACATGAATTCGATTGGATTTGGGAAGAGGCGGGGTTATTTTTCCAGTATTATCCAATGAGATACTTTGATCCATATTTATTTGTCAATGACCAGAATATGAACTTATATGTGTTCAAAAAACAACTCTGATTCGCAGAAAATAAATAAGCAAAAAAGTAAACGATAAAATATCATGCCAATCGGATACCAAATAGTAGAACAGTCGAAACTCCTGACAAGCGGCAAGTTAGCGCCGGTAGCATCATTGATCGATTATTTGGAATCAATATAAACGCACCCTCCGAACCCAAATTATACGCCATATGAACCTTTCCCTTCATAAACCCAAGTTATTCTGGCTCGCCGCATTTTTGCTGGCGCTGTTGCCGGCATGGGGCCAGGTCAAGTATCCGGTCACGGTGAGCGGCTATCAGGTTCGTCCGAGCCTGTTTTTAGACGACTACACGCTGGCGGGCACGCGCAACATGTCTGCGGCCCTTGTGCT
>JAISDH010000475.1 GCA_031264975.1 Bacteroidales bacterium | reverse complement strand
TCCATACGGCGTCTAAGTCATGACGCATGTTACCCCAGCGTTTTGAGGCAAGCGTTCCCAAACGATTGAATGCCCACCATGCGGCTTCGCGACTGAAACCGGTTCGTCGTCCGCATGTTTTGTAGGTATTTGGGAGGTCGGTTACGCTGCAATATACGGGAACATATACCGAAGAGGCTACGTTATCCAAAGCCAGCCACAGCAATCCGCCTATTTCATCAGGAAGCCAATTTCTACATTGTATTACCGTGGCATACATTGTAAACCGAACCGCAATGGCTCTTTCTCCGTAAGCATGCCAGCCTCCGTTTACTTTATGCAATTTTAGTTCGTCTACCGTCATAAACGGATTGGCAAGGGGGGAGATAATCATCTGATTGTTTTCTCCTCGGACGGTAATATTTTTGCGCATGTCATATTCTGTTCCTTCATAGTAATCTTTGAAAATAGACATCATCTTTTCTACGCTCACTAAGGTATCGGGTTTAATGGAAAAAGGATAGTTCTCCATGTTGGGGTCTAACTTTAGAGAAGGCGCCAATAAATCGAAAACCCGCCATTCTCTTCTGCGCGCAGCCAGTAAAGCCCTGCTGTCGGGAGCATAGACATAGCAAAAACTAAAAGGTTCGGACGGAGACCACCAACCACTGTCCAGCGCCAAAGAAAATATATTATCCGCATACATGAAGTAATCATGATTGGATGTGTCTATCGTTTTGATGGTACTTGCATTGGCATTTACGGCGATATGCTCGTCAGGAACACGTTGAGCAACCCAAACAGCGCCCTTGTTTCCTTTTCCGGGTCCGTATATTTCCATGTGCCAAACTTCTTCTTTATCCGCTATGGTCAAACATTCGCCTGCGTCTATCCAGCCATATTCTTTCAGCAGTTCCCCTGCCGTAGCAATAGCATGACGCGCAGTAGCGCAACGTTCCAACATCAGCGTACACAGGCGTTGACAGTCGATTAAACCATTGTCGGAAGCCAACCCCGCGCGCCCTCCAATCGTAGATTCTCCTATTGCCAACTGCTTTTCATTCAAACAAGGGTAAGCGCTGTTTATATAGGCATAAGTCTGTTGAATTTGAGGAATAACGCCTATGCTGTCATTGTAATATGTTCTCATTTTTGTAGTATCGCACCATATCCGTTTGTACATGGTAACGGTTGCATTGGGGGCATGTGTTTTTGCCGGCGTAATAAATATATTTGACCGCGTTCTATGGCTGTCGTCCGTATGGGATGTTCGGACGGAACCGTCATCTGTCGCCTTTTTTCCCATGGTAATGGTTGTACATTCGTCTTTTATACTCTCAAAAGAGTCGTCTGTTTGTGCAAAAAGCGCTATATGAGACAGCGCTAAAAGTAGCATCGTGATTTTCTTCATTTGTTTACTTTATGTTTTGATTAATAATTTCTTGTTTTATTCAAATATGATGTTAGTTTAATTGTATGTAAAGGCATGTTTCCACACGTCTTCTTTCGTAATCGTTTTATCGCAGAGAATCATAAACCGTTCAATAACATTTCGCAATTCCCGGATATTCCCTTTCCATGGCAATTTCTTTAATTCTTCAAGCGCTTCTTTTGTAAAACTGCGGGGAGACATATTTTCTTCTTCTGCTATTTGCTCCATAAAATGTTTGGCTAATAATGGAATATCGTCAATTCTTTCTCTCAATGCGGGAACATGAATCACAATTACGCTTAACCGATGATAAAGGTCTTCTCTAAATCTTTTGTTTTCGATTTCGTAGGCTATGTTCTTATTGGTTGCGGCGATAACGCGGACGTCGACCGGAATTTCTTTTTCTCCGCCTACGCGCGTTATTTTATTTTCCTGTAATGCGCGTAACATTTTTGCTTGTGCGGAAAGATTCATATCTCCGATTTCGTCCAAAAAGAGGGTTCCATTGTCGGCGAGTTCAAAATTGCCTTTTCGTTGCTTTATGGCAGAGGTAAAAGACCCTTTTTCATGACCGAACAATTCGCTTTCTATCAGTTCCGACGGTATCGCGGCACAATTTACTTCAATAAAAGGATTGGTTGAACGATTGCTTTTTTCATGTAGCCAATGAGCCACTAATTCCTTTCCCGTACCGTTTTCTCCCGTGATTAATACGCGCGTATTGGTAGGCGCTACACGTTCTATCATCTTTTTAACGTTTTCGATAGACGGAGATTTTCCTATTATCTCATATCGTTTGTTGACCTTTTTCTTCAAATTTTTAGTTTCTCTTACCAATTGGTCTTTTTCGAGAGCATGTCTTACGGAAATCAATAATCGATTAAGGTCTAATGGTTTTTGAATAAAGTCAAAGGCTCCTTTCTTTAGCGCTTCCACCGCTGTTTCAATATCGCCATGTCCGGTAATCATAATAACGGGAATGGGACTGTCTCTTTCTTGAAGTTCTTCCAGAAATTCTATTCCATTCATATCAGGCATTTTTATATCGGACAGAATCGCTTTATATTCTCGCTTTTCTATCATTTTCAATGCCTTTTTAGCATCTACCGCTTCGTCGACTTCGTATTTTTCATATTCAAAGATTTCCCGTAGCGTAGTGCGAATCATCGGCTCGTCATCCACAATAAGTATCCTCGGCATAGTAATTGCATTCACATAATTCTTGATTTGCAAAGATAAAATTTTTTTAAGACTTTATAGTGATTTTGCAAGGATTTTTTTTTATTTCTTCTGCGAAAATCAAACAGGAAAAACAGGACAAACACATAAACAGACGTTTCGGATTACTTTGTTGTGATTGCAATAGATAACTAATTGGCTCGTTATTACAGAAATTTTATACCTTTTACCAATGAAAAATATATTGAATAGAACCCTTACAAATAGCGGCAACAAACATGCAATCGGAAAAGAAATGATGATTACAGTCAATAAATTTCTACAGAAAATCCTGTCCTGTTTTGGACTTACGATATTGGGCATTGCATCATTATGCGGACAAGAAAACACAGATATATCGCAAGATAAAACATTGTCTCCCTATTTTGTTGTTATCAGCAAAGACCCAAGCGTGGACAATTTACCTTTAAAGGAAACATCCGTAAAGGCAAATATTGTTGGCGTTATTGCAGATGTTACGGTTAAACAGGTTTATACCAATACCGGAAAAAACACGCTGGAAGCAATTTACACCTTTCCTCTTTCCACCAAAGCGGCTGTCTACGGGATGCAGATGACTATCGGAACGCGAATCATTACAGCGAAAATAGAAGAAAAAGAAAAAGCGCGCAAAGATTATGAACAAGCCAAATCGGAAGGGAAACGCGCCTCTTTGCTGGAACAAAGCCGTCCCAATGTTTTTACAATGAACGTTACCAATATTGCTGTGAACGATACCATTGTGGTGGAATTGAAGTATACGGAACTCCTGATACCGGAAAAAGGGATTTACAGTTTTGTTTATCCCACGGTGGTTGGACCTCGTTACTCCAACAAAAGCGAAGAAACGGCAGGAAAGGATGATAAATTTATTGCTACGCCTTACACCAAATCAGGAGAAATGCCTGCCTATATCTTTGGATTTGAGCTTTCAATCCATGCAGGAATGCCTGTTCAAAACCTCGACTGCAATACGCATAAAATGAAAATCACACATCCTACCCTCAATCAAGCGCTTGTTCAATTGGACAGTTCCGAAACGAAAGGCGGTAATCGGGATGTGATTATCAATTATTCTTTACAGGGAAATAAAATCGAATCGGGACTGATGTTGTATGAGGGAGAAGATGAAAATTTCTTTCTCCTGATGATACAACCGCCTCAAAAAGTACTCAAAGAAGATATTCCTCAGCGGGAATATATTTTCATTGTAGATGTTTCGGGTTCAATGCACGGTTTTCCGTTGGATATAAGTAAAAAGCTAATGCGTAATCTTATCCTGAATTTGAATCCAAACGACAAATTCAATGTGTTGCTGTTTTCGGGAACGTCGGCATTGTTGAATCATACTTCGTTGGACGCTACAGCCAATAACATTGAAAAAGCAATTCGTTTTATTGACACACAAGGAGGAAGCGGTGGAACAGAACTCATGCAGGCGCTTGAAACAGCCCATAACATTCCCCGTCTTAGTCCTGATTTGTCGCGTACTTTCGTCATTGTTACTGACGGATATATTGCTGCGGAACGGGAAGCCTTTCAATTTATCCGTGATAATAATAACAACAGCAATGTTTTCAGTTTTGGCATTGGTAGCGGCGTAAATCGCTATTTGATAGAAGGGGTTGCATTTATGGGCAATGGAGAACCCATGATTATTACCAAGCCGAATGAAGCCGATAAACAGGCAGAACAATTTAGAAACTACATCAATACTCCTCTCTTGACGCGTATCAAGGTCAATTATGGCGATTTTCAGGCGATAGAGGTAGAGCCTTCTTCCATTCCCGACATGTTGGCAGAGCGACCCATTGTTATTTTCGGAAAATACAAGGGAACCCCAAGCGGAACCATTACCCTTACAGGAAAAGCCGGACAGAAAAACTATAAGCAGTCTTTCCAATTGTCCGACGTTAAACCGGATACAAGTTTTGCGGCAATCCGTTATTTGTGGGCAAGAGAGAAAATCAAATTCCTTGATTACATGGAAAACACAGACAAGGATTATTATTCCGATAATGAAAACAAGCAAGACAGCAATGTGAAAAAGATTACAGAATTGGGCTTAAAATACAATCTCATGACCAATTACACTTCCTTTATCGCCATTGACGAACAAGTTATCATGAAAGA
>JAISDH010000292.1 GCA_031264975.1 Bacteroidales bacterium | reverse complement strand
TGCTGTTATTATATATTGTTCAATAGGACAAATATACACATTTTATCGGATGAATGCCTGCAAAGTACGGCTCCTTTTTGTTGTCCGACGGCTGTCGGACAATTAACCGACGGCCGTCGACCAAATAACCGACGGCCGTCGACCAAATAACCGACAGCCGTCGGACAACTAACCGACAGCTGTCGGACAACAAAAAGGAGCCGTAGTCTTTCATCAATTATACTGATGTTGCACGGATAAGAATGTTACTCAAAAGGTAATGAATCACCATCAATCATATTTAGGTAAACGGGTATCGCCGGAATACGCACACTGGCAACATGTAGCTTACTACTCCAATGAGTAGTTTTAATTTGATAAATTCTAAACTACTCTATAAGGTAGCAATCATTGTTACCATGCGTCATACATTTGCATATGCAAAAAAGAAACAAATAGAACATTCCAATAAAAAATAATAAACATGAAAAACGAAAAAAAAGAGATGAAGCCTGCCAAATTACGGCATTTCATTTATCCTCGTGTAAATAATGCGATAGGATGCATATTCTCACATCTTTTCAATAAGACGGTCTTATTATGCTTATCCATTCTTTCTCTTATTGCTTTGATCTTTCACTTCTCAAATAGAGGGGCGGGATTAATATATTCAGACATAACAATCCTGCATTATATTATCATATCTTTACTGATAATGCTTTGGCATGAATTTGGACATGTATCAGCAGCTTATCGGAAAAACATAAAAGACTTAAATACATATATCAGGACTTTTTTCATATTCCCTACATTTTATGTACAACCGGATCAAATCTACACATTAAAACATGAAGATAGATTATTGATTAATTATGGAGGTATTTATTTTCAATTAATACTCTCATTGGTTTTGTTTATAAGCAACATTTTATATCCTTCGGATATTTTGAGATTATCCATTAATATGAATGCAATCCTAATGGCCTGCAATCTCCTTCCAATCATGATAACAGATGGGTATCGGATATACTCTGACGCCTTCCAAATAGATAATTTGAACAAAAAAGCGAATTTGATTATAAAAAGAATTGTAAGTTTCAAATCGTTGAGCCAAATTGACTTTAAAATAATTCCCACGATTCTATGCTATTCGGTTTGGAAACTTATAGTTCTGGCACTACTGAATGCATATATACTATGGTTTTTGTATAAAAGATCATATCATATTAGCGATATGTACTATTTGTTAATAGAATCACATGGAAATCCGTTCATTATTATGCGCTGTTTCTTTCTTATATGTCCCTATTTATTGTTAATAGTTTTTTTATATAAAAAGATTCGGACATTTCAAAAAACAAGACAACCTCTTTCGTAAACTCAAGTAGAAGTATGAAAATAAAAATATTTATATTAGCACTCCTTTTATTGCCTCTGGTTTGTCCGGGTATCTATTCTCAATCAATATCAGGGAAAGTTGTAAACTCAAAGAATGAAGGGATTGAATACGCAACAATTATTTCCAAAGGAAGCGGCAAACATGCTATTTCGGATAAGGAAGGTTCGTTTTCTATTCATTGTCCACAAGACTCCGGTTTTATATGGGTTCAGTTTGCTTGTTTGGGATATAAGGAGAGAAAGATAAAACTATATAAGGGAGAAAAAGATATAAGCATTGTTCTTCAAGAAGATATTTCAACGCTGGATGAAGTCTTTGTACGCCCTTCAAAGTACAGCCGTTTTAGCAATTACTCGGCTCAGACAACTAAATTAAATACCTTTGAAATTGTTACGAATCCCAGTGCTCTGGGTGATATTATTGCAGGAGTAAAAATAACTCCCGGTGTACAGAGCAATGACAATGATGGCAGATTAATTATAAATGGTGGAGCTACCGATGAGTCACAAATATATGTTGACGGATTAATCATGTTTAATCCATATACCCTCTCTCAAAAAAACGTTTCTGTAAGAAGCCGACTCACCCCTGACCTATTTAGTGGTGTTTCCTTATATGCAGGAGGTTATTCTTCACAATACGGAAATGCCTTGTCGGGTATATTGCAACTGAATACACTTTCGTCTAATGAACTGACTTCTAAAGTTGATTTAAACTTGAATACTACAGGCGTAGAGGCATCTCTGATACATAAAGGCAAAAAAGGAGCATACAGGGGAAATATTTCTTATATGAACCTAACTCCTTACGGGAAAATTGTAAAGGACGATTACGACTGGGAAAAATACTATAATCAGTTATCAACCAATCATTATTACGAAAGAAAACTCAAAAGAAACGGTTACATAAAGGGGTCTTTCTATTACAGTCATTCTTCGGTCAATTATTCTTATGACAACATCGATCAATTGCGTTTTAATAATGACCTCGGAGAGCATAATTTGTTGGGAAGTATAGTTTCCAGTGTTAAATTAACCGACAAATGGGAATTCTATTCCGGAGCAAATATTGCTTATAATCGTTTTAAGGGAACTGACGTATCTATCAGGTCCGATGCGGTAAAAGATGAGAAAGTCAACTCTCATGGCAAAGTCTCCCTACGCTACACAAACGGGCAGTTTAGCAATAATTTTGGCGTTGAGAATGTTTATTCATCATTCAATGAACAATATACTTTAAATGAAATATATAAACTCAAATATCAGGATAACTTGGCAGCTTGTTTCAATGAATTCTCTTGGTTGGTAGATAATTTTAATCTAAATGCAGGATTAAGAGGAGAATATTCTACATATTTAAAGAGATTCAATTGGTCGCCTCGTGTTTATATGAGCTACAAACCTACTACGAACCATATTATATCGTTTACATTAGGACGTTATTCCCAACAACCGTCCGAAGACTATCTAAAATATCCGAATGATCTAAAGTTCAAAGAGTCCCGTATAGCTACCTTATCTTATTGCTATATTAAAGGAAGCTCTAAACTTCAGGCAGATTTATTCTATAAGAAATATGATGATTTGCCAACGTTTACGCATGAGGGGTTTTATTACACAAATATTAAAAACAACGGTGATGGCTATGTGAAAGGATTCAGTTTGTTTCTGCGGAAAAATTACCGGAATTTCGAGTATTGGATGTCGTATTCTTATGCCAATGCTAATATAAAATCGGGGGTCTTTAAATCAGCTATACAACCTGGTTATCTGGCAAAAAACACGTTAAATATGACAACGAAATACTGGTTTTCCCCTATACGCTCAATGCTTGGAGCAAGCTTCTTTATTGACTCTGGCGCTACGTTTTACAATAAAGAAGGTGATCTTTCAACTCAACGGAAATCACCTTACAGACATCGCTTGGACTTATCGTGGTCGTACTTGCCGGCTAAAGGAGTGATTATTCATTTTAGTTGCCAAAATGTTCTTGGAAGAAAGAATGTATATGGATACGAACACTCTTCCATAAGTTCCAACGTCAGACCTGTTTCAAATCCAGGCAAGCAGTTCTTTTATATTGGAGTATTTATAACATTAAGTAAATCAAATATTAATCAATTAAAATCATTATGAAAAGTGTATTAATCGCAGTAATGTTAATGGTTGTTTCGGCAACCTCGTTTGGCCAGAAAAAACTAACAATTGTAGTTGATGGCATTGAAGAAGTTAAAGGTTCCCTGTTTGTTGGGATCTATAACTCGGGTTCAACCTTCTTAAAAGAAACATATAGAGGGGCAAAAGTAGGCGTCACGGGTGAAGTTGAAGAACTCTCTTTAGAGTTACCTGATGGAGAGTATGCTATTTCTTTATTTCAAGATTTGAATGATAATTCAAAACTGGATAAAGGTGCATTTGGTATACCCACAGAAAAATATGGGTTTAGTAACAACACAGAAGGATTCATGGGTGCTCCGAGCTTTGAGAAAACAAAATTCACTCTATCTGATGATAAAGTCGTCCGAATAAACATTAAATAGCAATTGATGGTCGTTTTGGAAAACTACCCGGTAGGGTAGCTTTCCAAAGCCTCTGTACGTAGTAACTTTGCATCAATAATAAATACTGTATGTATTCAAGAAATGAATTATATATCAGCGCTGAAGAACAACAGAAAATCAGCGAATGCAGATTGTTGTTGGCTGGTATCGGATTAGGTAGTAATATTGCTGAGTGTGCTTTGCGATTAGGCTTCGAAAACATTCATCTGATTGATGGAGACGTAATTGAAAAATCCAACTTGAATAGGCAAAACTATACCTTTGCCGATATTGGAAAAAGCAAGGCTGAAAATTTATGTGAAAGGCTATTATCCATCAATCCTCGTGCTAATATAAAGTATGATATAGTCTTTTTAGAAGAGAATAATCTCAATCATTTCTTAAAAGATGTAGATATTGCAATCAACCCAATGGATTTTACCTCCGAAGCTCCTTTTGCTTTCGACGACTATTTTGTTAAACAAGGAATTCCGGTGTTGCATCCTTATAATTGGGGGTGGGCAGGCTTTGTATGTGTGGTAAACAATTGCAGGTTATCTATGAAAACATTAAAAAAGGATTTACTCCCAACTGAATTGGAGATGGGCAAATATATAGCTGGAGATTTAACTTTCTGGGGGAAGGATGAGGAATGGTTTACCGAGCTTGTTGA
>JAISDH010000396.1 GCA_031264975.1 Bacteroidales bacterium | reverse complement strand
CATTTATATCGCTGTTTTCCTTTGGTAAAGCCTGACTTTACTTTCTTTTCACTTGAACATTTTGGACAATTCATATTATCGTTTTTTATTTTTGCAAAGATACAATTATATTTTTAATTAGCAATGCCTTAATTTTAATTAATCAGAAAATTGATTATACAAAATGTATAGCTATTTCAGGACATGACATTGCTGCCTGTTGCTTGTTGCCTGTTGCTTGTTGCCATCTTCCCTTTGCCCTTTCTCCCTTTCGCGCCTTCGCCCTTTGCTAAGTTTTCTCCCGTATTTAATCCGGGTACAATAAAATTGTATACCTTTGCAAAAATACTATTATGTCATGATATTTCAAGGAATATTTAAGAAGCAGGAGTCCCGTAAATTTAATTACAAAGCTCGATACTACGACCAGGAAAAGGCAAATATACGTAAGCAAAAAATCCTCAATGGAGAAGAAGATACAAGTGTGAATTTCGGAGATAGATTCCGTCAAAAAGTAAAAGAAAATAGAAACGTACACAGTAATTCCATTAGAAAACTGGTGATTATGTTAGTCTTGTTGGCTTTACTTTTATATATTTTATTAGCTTAAACAACAACCCAAAATTATATGTCCGATATTATTAATGTGTTGCCGGATAATATTGCAAATCAAATTGCCGCAGGAGAAGTTATCCAAAGGGCCGCTTCCGTTGTAAAAGAGTTGGTGGAAAATTCGGTAGACGCCGGAGCTACCCATATTGACGTCATTATAAAAAATGCCGGAAAAACGCTTATTCAAATAAATGACAATGGTTGTGGCATGAGCGAAACGGACGCTCGTCTCTGTTTTGAAAGACACGCCACTTCAAAGATAAAAAGCGCCGACGACCTTTTCAATCTTCATACCAAAGGTTTTCGAGGAGAAGCGCTTGCTTCTATCGCTGCCATTGCGCATGTTGAATTGCGTACCAGGCATGTAAGCAGTGAAATAGGAACTTCGATTGTGCTTGAAGGCAGTAAGTGCAAGGAACAAACGCCCTGTACTATCGAACAGGGAACTTCCTTTCTGGTAAAAAACCTGTTCTTTAATGTCCCCGCTCGTCGCAACTTTTTGAAAAGCGATAATGTGGAATATTCTCATATTCACGAAGAATTTCTACGGATTGCATACGTTCATCCGAAAATTGCCTTTACGCTGTATCACAATGATAAATTGGAATATAATCTTCCAATATCAACATTAAAACAACGTATCATCAATATTTTGGGAAATCATAGTAAAGAACGGCTTATCGCTGCCGAACAGGCAAGTAACATTATCAATATAAGCGGATTTATCGGCAAACCGGAATTTGCAAAAAAAACGCGCGGAAACCAATACATGTTTGTCAATGACCGATTTATCAAACATCCTTATTTTCACCATGCCGTTGCTTCCGCTTTTGAGGGAGTGATTCCGGCAAAACATTATCCCACTTATTTCATCTATTTCGATATTGACCCCCAATTAATCGACGTAAATATTCATCCAACAAAAACAGAAATAAAATTTCAGGATGAAAAGATAATTTACAGTATCTTGATGGCAACAGTCAAACACGCAATCGGCTCTCTTAACTTGGGCATTGATTTTGAAAATATTTCCCCCATTGATTTTAGCGCTGTCCCCCAAAAAGGAATCCCTCAACAACCTACGCTAACAGTTAATCCCGATTACAATCCTTTTCATTCTTCCAAACAGAAATCAACATCATCCGGTCATGGACATTTTTCATCGGTAAAGCCGGCAACAACAGACGAAAGATGGAAAAGAATATATGAAAGCATTCAGGAAAATACGCCTGTTGAATCTACTGAACATAACGAAGAAACACAAACAGTTATCAAGTCAATAATCGATGAACAGGAAGATACGCACGTCGAACAGTTGGCGGCATTTCAAACGCTTTATAAATATATTGTTGCGCGGATAAAGTCCGGATTTATTGTTATTAATAAGGAAGCCGCGCTGGAAAGAATCCTGTACGAACGTTACAACCGTTATCTGTCCGGCAATGCACAAAATTCGCAAAAGTTAATTTTCCCTGAAACCTTAACCTTCTCCCCGCAAAACAGCGACATCGTTAATGATTTACTCAAGGAACTAAATAATCTGGGTTTTGATATGGAACCGTTTGGCAAGAACACCTTTATTTTAAACGGCGTTCCCATTGACCTTTTGGAAGATAATGCGCAGGAAACAATAGAACAATTATTGGAATCTTACAAAAATAATCTCTTATCTCTCAAAATAAGTAAGAAAAATAATATAGCTCATTCCCTTGCAAGGTCTGTAGGAAAGAAGAAAAATAAATACCTGTCCGAAGAAGAAATACAATCATTAATCGGGGAATTGTTTGCAAGTGAATCTCCTCACATATCCCCAAGTGGAAAGAAAATCTGTATTACTTTCAAAGAAAAAGAAATGATGCAACTGTTTGGCTAAATACGAACTATGAATAAACGGAAAATAATTAACGACCCCGTATATGGATTTATCAATATACACAATGAATTTATTTTTGACCTGATACAACATCCCTATTTTCAAAGATTAAGGAATATACATCAATTGGGATTAACCAGTTTTGTTTATCCGGGCGCAACCCACAACCGTTTTCAACATTCTCTGGGGGCAATGCATTTGATGCAAAACGCGCTGGATGTTCTTTGCGACAAAGGAATAGATATCACATCCCAAGAAAAAGAAGCGACATTAGCCGCTATTTTGCTGCATGATATTGGTCATACGCCGTTTTCACATGCTTTGGAATTTTTCTTTGTAGAGGATTTATCCCACGAGGACTTTACAAAACTGTTAATTACAAAACTCAATAACGATACCTTCAAACATAAACTTGACCTGACATTACAAATATTTGAGAATAATTATAGGAAGTCTTTTTTGCATCAATTGGTTTCAAGTCAATTGGACGTAGACAGGTTGGATTACCTGAACAGAGACAGTTTTTATACCGGCGTAGCAGAAGGAGTGGTAGGTGCGGAACGAATTATCAAGATGTTGAACGTATACGATAACCAATTGGTTGCCGACATAAAAGCGATTTATTCTATTGAAAAGTTTATCATTTCCCGCAGGCTGATGTATTGGCAGGTTTATTTGCACAAGACCGTACATGTTTTGGAGGTTATTTTGATGAATATTTTAAAACGGGCAAAAATATTGTTTCAAGCAAAACAATTGAATTTCATTTCCCCATCCCTGCGTTACTTTTTTGAACAGACAAGAACGTATGCCAACTTTATTAACCATTCCGACGCATGGGAGGCTTACACCGACATGGACGATAATGATATTTTATTTTGTATCAAAATGTGGCAGCAGGAAAAAGACGTCATTTTATCGCAATTAAGCAAACGGCTGTGTAATCGTCATTTATTTAAAATAGAAATCGCCGAACATGCTTTTGACGCCTCTTATTTGGAAGCGATTCGTCTGCATGTAGAACGACAATGGAAAATGAGTAAAGAAGATGTTTCTTATTTTGTAGTCAGTGGAAAGATGGAAAACAGAGCCTATAACAGGAAAATGGAATCTATCCAAATCCTGGACAAGAATGGAACATTGTTTCCTCTGGAAAACATATCAGACCACCTTAATCATCGGACGCTTTCTGAAAATGTAAGTAAATATTTCGTCTGCTATCCCAAAGAAATTGAAATAAATAAAAACACGCTACCTTTCTCTCATCATGATAGTATCTCTTGAAACATTTGTCAAGAAAATGATACAGGGAAATATGAACAATGGGAATATGTATACGTGTATATCATTCTCTTATGTCTTTTATAGACCAAACTTCTGATTTTTCCAAAGTTTGGTCTGCAGACGTACAATTAATCTTTTGAACTGAGGAAAAGGGGAGGAGAGAATGGACGAAAGGAACAAGGCAGCAAGCAGCAAGCAACAAGCAGGCAAGCCAAGAAGGGCGAAGGGTGCAAGGAACAAGGATGAATGGGGGAAAGGAAAAACAGTGAATAAATAGGTCGCACCTCAATTAAACTACCTTCGCCTGAAGGCGAAGGGTTTACTGTCGGCTTTAGCCGACTAAATTACGCTCCCCAATTGTGTATTATTGTGTAGAGAGTGTCCAAAAAGTCCCTCACATCGTCATTGCGAGCGAAGCGAAGCAATCCAGAATACCCGTACAAAGCGCCTTACAACCTTTATCTTTATATGCCCTTTTTTGTTTCATAGTTCTGGATTGCTTCGTGCCTCGCAATGACGACAGGGGTGTGTTGTCTGTAGACAAGTGAACGAGTGAACATGTAAGCGTTATTTGCCTTTCGTACATTCGCCCTTCTTCGCTCCATGCGTTGTTGGTCAGGGATTGCTTCGTTCCTCGCAATGACGGCGGAATTGTTAACGTCATTGCGAGCGCGCTGTTCGTCATTGCGAACGTAGCGAAGCAATCCAGAATACTGTTATTCTCTGGATTGTTTCGGGCTGCACTTTCGCAATGACGGACGCCGACCCTTTTGAAGCTACCTCTTTTCCGAAGTTTTTTCAAACTAAAGTCTTCGCCTAATGGCGAGGGATTTTCCCCCAGAAGGAGACATTAATCACTAATCATTGGCAAACATTTTCCTATACATTTCTGCTTTTTTTTCTAATGCGAGGGGGTAGGCTCTTGAAGAGGAGGGCATACGGTATAATCTTAGCGTTCTGTTTTCAAAGATAAATGAGGTATAAAATCCTGTTTGCGGAGAATGTATGTTTATGTTATCTTGAGACAATAACCGAATAAGGGTTTCCGATGCTTTTTGTCCTGTGGTAACTATGTTTTGCAAGTCAGGGAGCATTTTTATTACCTTTGCAATGTCTATGCAGGTTACTATTTCCAACTCTTTATCGGAAGCATTATCTTTATGTCGTATTACTTCTTCTGCCGTGTCATACATGGCAATATGGCGTTGGGTTAGAAAGGTAATGATTGCTTCTTTGTAAAA
>JAISDH010000391.1 GCA_031264975.1 Bacteroidales bacterium | reverse complement strand
CCGCTTTGGTGGTCGCGAATGGCAACCCCTGCGCAAGCGTTTCTGCATAAACACAGGAATAAATTGGAGGGGAAAACCATCGCTTTAGTCTGTACAAGCGGCAGCAGCGGAATCGACGGTACGGTAGCCGACGCCCGCCGTATTTGTCCGAACAGCATTTTTCCGGAAGCCTTGCATATCCGGTCGGCAAATGTGGCGAATGCGCGTACTCTTCTTAGTCAATGGCTTGAAAAAGTCAATATAGAAACCGACACAATCAGCCTGACGGCGGGAAATACGACTTTTACTGCTACTCTGGCGGACAATTCCTCTGCAAAAGCCTTGAAAGAACTGCTTGCCAAAGGCGATATCCGAATCAATATGAGCGATTACGGAAATATGGAAAAAGTCGGACCGCTTGGTACAACCTTGCCGCGTAACGACGAGTACATTACCACTGCTCCGGGTGATTTAATTCTCTATCAGGGCAATGCGTTTGTTATTTATTACGCTCCCAATACATGGACATTCACCCGTTTGGGCAAAATCAACAATGTAAGCCGCGATGAACTGATAGCCGCTCTTGGTAACGGCAATGTGACGGTAACGCTTTCACTGGCGCAGCGGGAATCAACAGGATTTGAACCGGTAGTTGCCAAATCCAATGAGTATCAGGTTTCCCTGAACCTCGCAGGCGATTACATCACCGTATCCGGTGAATTTGAGTGCCTAACCTTACTGAATACTAACGGCCGGGCAGTTTCACAAACAAAAGAAAACATTATCAAGTTGAACAAAATTCCTGCAGGTGTTTATCTTTTGAGAATTGATGCAGGCAAGCGGAAAACAGTTGTTAAAAAAGTATTCATAAACAGTAAGACATGAAAACAGTAAAAGAGATACAAACCACAGATGTTTTTGAACGGTTGAGAAACGGCGAAACCATAACGCCGGACGACCCTCAAACCTGTAAAATACGGGAGGCCTCGTATGCCACGAAAAAATTGCTCGTTCGGATGAATAATTCTTCAGACCCCGCCGAAATAAGGGATTTGCTGGGACAAATTACAGGTTCGGAAATTGACGAAAGTACAGCCGTGTTTACGCCACTGTATATCAATTACGGAAAGCATACCAGAATCGGGAAAAATGTATTCATCAATTTTGACTGCACGTTTTTGGATTTAGGCGGTATTATTATAGAAGACAATGTCCTGATAGCGCCTAAAGTCAGTTTGTTATCGGAAGGACATCCCGTATCGCCAGACGACAGACATTCTCTAATGGTGGGACGTGTTCACATTAAAAAGAATGCATGGATTGGTGCAAATGTAACAGTTATGCCCGGCGTAAGCATCGGCGAAAATGCAATAGTAGCAGCAGGAGCAGTCGTAACAAAAGATGTTCCCTATAATACAATCGTTGGAGGCATTCCGGCAAAAACAATAAGGGTGATATTATGAATCATAAACAAAGTGTATCTTTGCGGAAAATTACAGTGATGGAGTCTTGTAAAATAATAGAATATTCGAACGTTTTCCTGTCGTGTTTTTCGGACAACGCACATAAATACACACCGATGATACGTGACCACGGGATTGTCTATGTCCTGTCCGGTAAACTGGAAATCAACGAAAACGGCAAAATAACAAACCTGTACAAAGGCGAATGTGCTTTTGTACGCAAGGATAACCGTGTCAGCATGACCAAAATGCCCAAAAAGAATGAGCAGTATAAATCAATCTGGCTAATGTTTACGCGCAAGTTTCTTCGCGAATTTTACCGGATACTGGATAAAAAACAGTTGCCCGAAAACGCTAAACGGCAAAAAGTCAGCGTGTACAAACTCCCCGCTGACCGTCCCGACATTCGCAGTCTGTTTGAATCCATGACGCCCTATTTCGATTCACTCATATCGCCCACCGACGAACTGCTGAAAATGAAAATGACGGAAGGCGTTCTTGCCCTGTTAAATACGGATAAAAATGTTTACGCCTCTCTTTTCGATTTTGCAGAACCGTGGAAGATTGACATTCTCGACTTCATGAACGAAAACTACATGTACGACCTTTCGGTGGAAGAAATGGCGTCGTACACCGGTCGCAGCCTTGCCTCGTTCAAGCGTGATTTCAAAAAGATAAGCAACCTGTCGCCCGAAAAATGGGTGATAGAAAAACGATTAAAGGTTGCGCATGACAAAATCAACAGAGAGAATAAAAAAGCGTCGGACGTGTATCTTGAAGTAGGTTTTAAAAGCCTTTCGCATTTTTCGACAGCCTTCAAACGGCAGTACGGTTTCCCGCCTACTGCCATGTAAAAATAACACTGAACTTTTCAATAAAGCATATTTGAGCCGCAGGGGAAACCAACCTCTGCGGCTCTTGCTTTACCTTTGCATTTTTTTAATGTTCATGGTAAACGAAACAGACAAAAAGCGATTCCAACTACAACGGAAAGGACACAGATATCTAAATTGTAAAAATAACATAATTTACTACAAATCAAAAAGTTTACTTCCATCAATAGTAAAATTTTTGTTGTTTTTATCAATCATTTAATATATAAAAATCATGAAGAAATTCATTTCGACGAAGTTATTCCTCGCATTGCAGGACGCTTCACAAAAGGGCATCGACAAGGATGCCAAAGTATTGAAAAACGGCTATGACGAATTTGTCGAATCCGTATTTCTGGGTAGAACCGCCTTTACCGATAA
>JAISDH010000375.1 GCA_031264975.1 Bacteroidales bacterium | reverse complement strand
GATTGCGTTGAATAAAGACAGAAATTATATTTAGAATCGGCAATAAAAGATATATCTTCTTTTGTGGCGCTTTCAATTTCTGCCAATTTGCTTACAGTAACATTCTCATTACCTTCTATCTTGCCATTTATTAATTGAGCTATTTGTTTTGCTGTTACTTTCATATTGTGTAAATCTGTTTTCCTGATTAAGATGATTTAGACATAGTCAAAAATAAGTAATATGTTTTTCAAATTTTCATACATAACGGTTTAATCAAATTGTAAATGATAGATTGTTTCCGAATCATATTTTTTACAAATGTCAATAATACAGGTTACTATTCGTGAAAAATCATCCTTCCACAGTTCTATGTAATGAATTTTTTCTATTATCGTTTTTATCATATTGCAAATTCAAGTCTATGGTTAATTATAAAGCAATATTGCTTAAATATGTTATGTATGTATATCGTAAGAACAATAAAAATATTGTATCTTTTTTACAGATGTATTATTCCAAAATGTCCATTAACCGGATTGCGTAAATTACACTTAGATATGGACACATAATTTGGCTATCCAATTTCTACGATTCACATGTAAAGCCATTTTAAGGCGCCATAAAAAAGAATGAGGAGCTTTGCTTTGCAAAAGAATGGAAAGTCATAAGACGAAATGAAAAAACGGGAAATAAAACATACTGATTCGGTCTGAAATAGTTTCTACAAGTATCTCATAAAAAGGATTATATATGTACAAAAATACATGTTACATCTCTTTTACATTCCGTCCCTAACGGGACGTTTTACAGAGAAGGACAATGATTCTGTTCTATCAACATTTTGTCCCTAACGGGACAAGACTATTGTATTTTCTGTCTCGTTAGGGACAGCATATTGGTAGAAAGACAGAATCAACCACAAACAACCGTCCCGTCAGGGACGGAATGTGTTCGATTGTTTGTTTCAGTAATGTCTCGTTTATTTTCAAACAAATCTTATGCTATTTTTTTTCTGATTTCTTGCCGCTTTGAGAAGGCTATTTGGTACTTTGAATGGGAAGTTTCCTACAAAAAGTATCGAACTTCCTAGAAAAAGTATCGAACTTGCTACTTTGAGAGGGAAACTTTCTACTTTGAGAGGGAAGTTTCCTATTTTGAGTAGCAAGTTTCCTACTTTAAATAGGAAGTTTCCTACTTTGAGAGGCAAGTTTCCTACTTTGAATAGGAAGTTTCCTACTTTGAGTAGCAAGTTTTCTACTTTAATATAGGAAATTTCCTACTTTGAGTGGCAAGTTTCCTACTTTATATAGGAAGTTTCCTACTTTGAGTGGCAAGTTTCCTATTTTGAGAAAGATAGAATCAAAAAAACATATTCCGTCCCTGACGGGACGGTCTACAAAGGAGGACAATAATTCTGTCCTACCAACATTTTGTCCCTAACGGGACAAGACTGTTGTATTTCCTGTCCCGTTAGGGACAGCATATTGGTAGAAAGACAAAAACAACCAAACACATTCCGTCCCGTCAGGGACGGAATGTGTTTGGTTGTTTGTTTCAGCATTGTCTTGTTTATTTTCAAACAAATCTTATGTTATTTTTTTCTGATTTCTTGCCGCTTTGAAAAGGCTATTTGGTACTTTGAATGAGAAGTTTCCTACAAAAAGTATCGAACTTCCTACTTTGAGAGGCAAACTTTCTACTTTGAGAGGGAAGTTTCCTATTTTGAATAGGAAATTTCCTACTTTGAGTGGTATTCATTTTTTTCTATTGTATACAGGGTTTTGCCGACGTCCCAGTATCAACCTTTAATCAATGTACTAAAACAATTCAACGCCTATTATAATCGACAACTAAAAGCCCGCGCAATCCGTCGCAAAAAAGAAAAACAGGTGTTAGAAGAACCAGCTATTAAATTGCCAAAAGTGAAGAAAAAATGAAGAGGTTTTGAAATAAGGAGGGAGAAAGAATGAAAAAGGACGAAAGGATAAAGAGATAAAAAGAACAAATAGTTTCGATCAAATTATGAAATCTATACAAAGCACTATGATTGCCGATTCGTATAAACCAAGTTTACAAGACCATACCCTAAAAAAAAATTGGGTGATACATGTACCACCCAATTACTTTTATATAACATGAATTTTTTATTCTTATTTTATTTAGTCTTTGTCTTTCTAACTCCTTTACTTGTATCGAAGATAAGAGATGCGCCGATACAAATGGAAGAATAAGCGCCGTATGCAATTCCAATCAACAGCGCAAACACAAATCCACGAATAACAGTTCCGCCAAACAGGAAGATAGCTAATAATACTACTAAAGTTGTTCCTGTTGTATTAATTGTTCTACCCAAAGTCGAATTAAGCGAACTGTTTATCGTTTCTTTCAAATCCCGTTTGGGGTATAATTGACGGTTTTCTCTAATTCTGTCAAAGATAACCACTCCGTCGTTTATTGCATAACCAATAATGGTCAACACGGCGGCAATAAACGACTGGTCTACCTCCATTGTGAATGGAAGAAAACCTGAAAAAAGAGAAAATACCCCTATCGTAAACAAGGCAACATTTAATAACGACATGACGCCTCCTAAACCATATTGCCAATTACGGAAACGAGCGGCAATGTAGACAAAAATGGCAATCAAAGAAAAAATCACAGCCAGAAAGGCGTCGCGTTTCATATCTCTTGATACGGTTGCTCCTACCTTCTGCGAACTTATCAAACCCACTCTTTGATTTTGTACGCTAAAGTCTTCTTTCGATACTTCCGTCCCGAAAAATGGTTTTAATCCTTCATACAATTTTGCTTCCGCCAAAGAATCTATTTCCGTATTATTCTCATCTACTCTCCATTTCGTTGTAATTTTTATTTGATTGTCCGACCCAAACGTTTTTACTTCCGGCTCTATTCCATCAAATTCGATAGCCAATTTATCCCGTAAATCATTTACCGAAACAGGATTATCAAATCGAACGGTATAACTGCGTCCTCCTGCAAAATCAATCCCCAAATCCATTCCTTTTGTTAGCATGGATACAGCTCCCATAAGAATAAAAAATATAGAAATGCCGTAGAATATCATTCTTTTTGAAAGGAAATCTATTTTCGTATTTGAAAAAGCATTAATGGTAAATTTATTTCCAAAGTTGATTGTTTGATTTTTATCCATTGCCTTATCGAAAACAAGACGGGAAATAAAAATAGCAGTAAATAAGGAGGTAAGTATACCAATAATCAAAGTAGTAGCAAATCCCTGTACAGGACCTGAACCGAAAACATAAAGAATGATACCCGTAATAATCGTGGTAACGTTCCCGTCAATAATCGCAGAATATGCCGCTTTATAACCGTCGGCAATAGATAAACGCAACGCTTTCCCCGAACGAAGCTCTTCTTTTATACGTTCATAAATAATTACGTTAGCATCTACCGCCATCCCTAAAGTAAGGACAATCCCCGCAATACCGGGAAGCGTTAATACAGCCCCCAAAGAAGCTAATATTCCCATAATAAAGACGATGTTTATTACAAGAGCAAATCCCGCAACCAATCCGCCTCTATTATAAAAGAAAAACATGTAGAGAAGAACCATAATAAAAGCAATTAGGAAAGAGAGCATACTGGAATTGATAGACTCTTTTCCTAAAGTAGGTCCTACGATTTCTTCAGAAACAATAACAGCCGGCGCTGGAAGTTTACCCGCTTTGAGTAAATTTGCCAAATCCTTTGCTTCTTCCAGCGTAAAACCTCCCGTAATAGAAGAACGTCCGTTTGGAATAACAGAAGTTACTGTCGGAAAGGAATACACTAAATTATCAAGGACGATTGCAATGCTGTTTCCAAGATTATCTTCCGTGATTTTTTTCCATTTAGTCGCTCCGTCCCGATTCATACTCATGCTGATTTCATTACCTGACCTGTCATTAAAATCCTGGCTGGCGTCAACAATGGCTTTTCCATCCAAAACGGCGTCTGTCTCTTTATTTCCTGACTTTTTTAACGCAATTAATTGGCTATAGGGAACCTTTTCTTTTCCTGTTTTAGCGTGCCAACATAATACCAAATCCATGGGAAGCATGTTTTTGATAATATCCAAACCCAGCATTCGGTTTATCTCGGCAGTATCTCTTGAGATGCAATAGCCTACAAGAGGACCATATTTCCCTGTTTCCGGCGACGCTTGACTGTTCAATTCAAATATTGAAAATAACGGATTTTGTTCTCTAATTTCCTGTTCTGTCATTTCGTCTTCGGAAGAAGATTCGGAAGAATCTTCTGATACTTCGGGCAATCCTTCTTCTAATAATGTTGACGCAGAATCTGTCTGTGCAAGCATTTCACTTTCGGAGTTTGTTGTCAGCGTATCTTCTGCAACAGTGGTTGTATCTTTTTCTGCTTTGTTGAGTTCTGCAATTCGGTCATTTATCTGATAGAAAATATCCCTTATCTCTGAAAATTCATAGGTTTTCCAAAATTCAAGATTCGCCGTACCCTGTAATAATCTCCGAACACGTTCCGGTTCTTTTACTCCGGGAAGTTCAATCATAATTCTTCCGGATTGAGCCAACCGTTGAATATTTGGTTGAGCCACCCCAAATTTGTCAATACGGGTACGCAATACGCGAAATGTATTATCCAAGGCGGCGTCGGTTTCTTCACGAAGAACTTGAATGACGTCTGCATTTGAATTTTTACCTTCTTTCAATGGCAAATTACGGAAAATCGTCGCTAAACGTGCATTTTCAGGAGCAACTTCATTGAAAGATTGTTCAAAAAGAGTTACAAAATCCGATTGAGACCTTTTCTGTTTTTCAATTGTACGATTCATCGTACGAATGAATAATGAATCATTGCTACCATTACCCGCTAAGGATTTCATAATATCCGTAACGGAAACTTCAAGCATTACATTCATTCCCCCTTTCAAATCCAATCCTAAATTTATCTCTAACTCCTTACATTCTCTGTATGTCCACTTTGCAACAAGCAAATTATAAATAACAGAATCGGACATCAGATTTAGATATTCCGTTTCTCTTGCCTTAGAAGACGAATCAAATAAATAAGTCTCCATAAAAGCATCTCCATTAGCTTGTTGTCTCAATTCTTCTCTTGTAGGATCATTTTGCGCATATTCACGAGCTTTGTTTTCTACCCTGCGAGTACATAAAGTAAACGAGAGGGAATAAACACAAACGATTGCAAATGTAATTGCAAAAAATAATATAAATCCTTTGTTACGCATCTCTTTATTGTTTAATAATTAATCTCTTATAAAAATAGTTATCATTTATTTCAAGTTTGCAAATATAGCAGAAATAATTGATTTAATCAAGGGTTTTCCGTCATTTTTCCACAAAATGATATATTTTTTTTCATCTGCTTTTACTTATCATTTTGTTTATCAATTCAATAATTTGTGTTTTAAAAATGCAGAATGAACAAATTTTTGTTCCTATATAAATAATAAGTATGTCTACACTTTGCGTGCTGTCGGCATATTCCTGGTATAAGATATGTTTCTCTAATCGATAGTTTTCCCGTATAAGTCGTTTAATTTTATTTCTGTCCACTGCGTTTTTAAATTTCTTTTTACTTACAGAAACAGCAATTCTTCCGGAGAAAACAGTTGCTTCTTTCCACAGATATATACATCTGAATGGATAGTGATAAAAAGATTTTCCTTCTGCTAATAATTTTTGGAAATCATCTCTGTGATAAATACGTTCTTGCTTTGAGAAAGAATAGTTTTTCATGATATAGGAAGTTCTATCTTTGATTATTTATATCCGTTGCTTTTTTGTAAGAAGGTATCAATCGCCGAAAATATGGATGAATGTTCCGAAGTCGGAGCCATTACCTGTACGTCAAGTCCGACGTCTTTTGCCGCAGCAATAACGCGAGCCCCTAAAGCTCCTATTACCATCTTGCCCTGTTTAAAGTCCGGATAAGTATACATTAATGTCTGTATGCCATAAGGACTGAAAAACACAACCATATCGTAGGAATAAATATCAATCGCCTTACTTATATTGTCAAACGATATTTTAAAAACTTCTGCCTTTGTATAAGCAGTTTGTTCTTCGTCCAATAATTTTTCCAATTGATTAATAGAAGAATCCATTGCCAATGGAAATAAAAAATTATCCGAAGGATATTCTTTGATTAATGAAACTAAACTTTCAGGGGTTCCGTCTACAGGATAAATCATTCTACGTTTGTGACAGGCAGTATATTTCCGCACATAATTAGCGGTTACAGCATTAATGCAAAAATATTTGATTGTATTTGGCATTTTTATTTTCAACTCTTTTGCAATACGAAAAAAATGATCTATTGCATTCTTGCTGGTCAAGATAAGAGCTGTATAATCCAAAAGAGAAATCCGGTTTTTACGAAATTCGTTCAAAGGAATCCCTTTTATGCGGAAAAACTTGTAGAAATCAATACTAACCTCATACTTTCGGCGAATCTCTGCGTATGGAGATTTTTCAAAATTGGGTGGGAAATTTTGGGAAAATAATATTTTCTTAATTTTAGCGGCGCTCACTTCTTTATTTTAAAACACTAATAATTTATTTGATATGAATTTCAAAAGCAATAGTAGGGGTAAAATTTCAATCGTGCAAAGGTACAAAAAATACTCGTGTATTCGGAATTTTTGTTTCAGAAAATCCCATCCTAATCGTATCCGATAGCAAGATAGCAGGACAAAAATCAACATCACCAAAATCAGACAAAAGGGAAAAGAATAATAATAATTGACGCAAATAAATGGAAAAGATAAAAAAGCTATGACAAAGTTTATTATCCCCGTCATATATTTAATTTCCGACATAATATATTCCATATCAAATAATATCCCAACAAGTTTTAATAAAAAGAATCGAATGATAAAAAAAATAAGACCAAAACCAAAAGACCAAAATAAAAATATATTATCATTGTAACCAATCAATTGGCAGATAAAAACATATAAGACCAAAGAAAAAGCAATCCACGAACACATCGTAAAAGGAAAAATTGAAAAATAAGGATAGGACAATTCCGATTTGGAATCATTCTGATTGTATATTCTATTTATCAGTAATTTATAAGACATTCTGGTCATTTTCAAAATCTTTACTTTGATAAATGATAGCAGCAGTAGAAAACTGCAAAGTATGATAAATATCCAATCGGAGTGGTCTGTAGAGCGAGGACGATTTTCAAATGGTAATGCGGGCGTTTGGATTAAAAAACTTTTTTCCATATTCCTGTTGCAAGAATCCGGAAGAATGTTTCCAAATAATGTTGTTAGCGCCCTACCGTGAAGGCTATCTCTGTACGACTGTTGGTCTACTGTTTGTAAGAGAAATATATTATTTGAGACAGAAGCTATTTCGCTATTTGTATCTTTGTTGCTGACGTTTGTAAAAAATTCCTGTTCCATAAATATAAAACACAAAACAATATTAAAAATATAATCCCTCTAAACATAATTAATAGACGCCTACTTGTATGATATGCAATATTAAATCTATCTTCTAAAATGATAATCAATCCTCTCTTTGTTTAAGAATATCTCTTATTTGTGCCGCCATTTCAAAATCTTCTATTCTAATAGCTTGTTCCAATAGTTTTTCCAGATTCTTATCGGACATATTGTCAAATACGTACTCTCCTTTTTCTGAAACTGTATTTTCATTTTCATTTTCGAGTTGAAATATTTGTTTGTCTATTTCATCCGCCGACATTCCCAAGTCTCCCAAAATGCTGTCGTCTACGAAAATAGGCGCTTTCGCTTTAAGCGCTAAAATAATAGCATCCGAAGGTCTTGAATCAAATTCAATCATTTTTCCTTGTGCAGAACAAATAAGTTTTGTATAAAAAATCCCTTCTACTAATTTGTGCATATAAACTTCCTCTAAGTGAATATTAAAAGATTGCATCATTGAAAAGAACAAATCATGGGTCTGCGGACGTTTTACGTCTATCTTTTCTATTTCCTTCAATAAACCAACTGCTTCAAAATCTGCAATAATTATTGGAAGAGAGACTTGATTGTCTTGTGTTTTCAAAATAAGGATCTGTGTATAATCATTCCTCCATTTAAATATATAATCTATTTTTACCGCTATCTTAGCCATAATTAAGTAATTATTCTCTAAATATCATGTTTGCAAAAGTACAATTATTCAACGACGTCTTTTTTATATTCGTATAGATTTTTCGATTTCAATGCATTTTCCCTGCTTCTACTCTTCTAATTTATTATACTGCGTGCAACATGGTTTTGAGCATTGCCCGTCAGGATATTTATTTCTTTTTCATTGATATGCTTCCCCTGACGGGGAAGAGGAGAGAGGCGGTAGACGTTTTTCTATTGATATGGTTTCCCTGACGGGAAATGTATAAAAATAGACCGCGTACAGTATAAAGTGAAAAACTCACAAAGAAACAAAACCATTAGCGTAGTTGTATTTCAGATGCCGGAAGGCGTCAAATATGGATAACCCCGTGCAAGCCGAAGACGCAGCTCAGGGACAAAATGTACTGGATTGCTTCTTGCCTCGCAATGACGAACTGACAAACTCTTCCGTACTGGATTGCTTCGTATCTCGCAATGACGGACTGGAAAACTCTCCCGTACTGGATTACTTCTTGCCTCGCAATGACGGACTGACAAACTCTTCCGTACTGGATTGCTTCCGTGTAGCAATAGCCGTCATTCTGACGAAGGTCAGAATCCCCTGAAATGTAGAGACGCGATGCTTCGCGTCTAACGAATCTAATGAAAGGGGATTGCGGGTCAAGTCCGCAATGACGAACAGGGGTTGTTGCTTTTCTCTTATCTCTGAAGAAGACGCGAAGCATCGCGTCTCTACAATGCCATGACGATTGCGGGTCAAGTCCGCAATGACGAATAGGGGTTGTTGTTTTTCTCTTATCTCTGAAGAAGACGCGAAGCATCGCGTCTCTACAATGCCATGACGATTGCAGGTCAAGTTCGCAATGACGAATCATGCTTTTTTCTTTTTTCTCGTGGCTTGCCTGCTTGTTGCCTGTTGCTTGCAGCCCGCATTTTCCTTTCGCCCATTCGCCCTTCTTGGCTTGCCTGCCTGTTGCCTGCTGCTTGTTGCCATCTTTCTTTCGCCCCTTCGTCCTTTCCTCCTCGTGGCTTGCCTGCCTGTTGCCTGTTGCTTGTTGCTTGCTGCCATTTTCCTTTCGCCCATTCGCCCTTCTTGTCTTGCCTGCTTGCCTGCTTGCCTGCTTGTTGCATGCTGCCTTCTTCCTTTCGTCTTGCAAATCCTGATTCCGAACAATCATTTTTTATCGCACTTCCGACAATTTCTGCCATTTTGCAGCGAAATATAGCCCAAAATCCTACCCAAAACAGAAATTTTCGTTGCTTTGTAGAGAAAAAATACTGTCCCAAATTAATTTTTCTGTTCTTATTCACAATGCGTTGCAATTTTTATATGAAAAAAATTGCATAAGTTGTATTTCATATTGAAAAAAAAGTTGTATTTTTGCAGCCAATGTATTTCGGTGATAAGAATAGCCGATGTTAATAGAGAGATATAGAAAAAAAATAGGTATAAAATTTATATTAAAGACAGTATGAAAACTAATATAAGATTTGAACAAAAAAATACAGGATGGCGTGATTTTTCTACCTCTACGGGAGGAGGG
>JAISDH010000343.1 GCA_031264975.1 Bacteroidales bacterium | reverse complement strand
CTTCGTATTGTCGGATAGCGATTTATCAATCTTCAAAAAATGCCCAAATCCTTTGAGCGCTTTCTCCCATTTCATTGGCTAAAATCCTATAATCGTAAATTCAGTACGCCTGTTTAAAGCCCTTCCTTCCGGAGTATCATTATCTGACACCGGTTTATCAAAACCATATCCGGCAGAAGTCATTCTATTGGCGTCTATTCCTTTATCTATCAAATAATCAAATACGGCTTCTGCTCTGTTTTTGGATAAAGCGGCATTATATTCTTTGCTTCCTACATTATCGGTATGTCCGCTAATTTCTATATTCATTTGAGGATTTTGCTGCATAAGCGTAAATAAACGATTTAATTCTACTTCCGATTCAGGTTTCAATATTGCCTTATCCGTGTCAAAGAATACATTCTTCAAAATAATACTCTCCCCTAACTCTATACGTTTCAATACAAGATTTTTTTCGTAGGGTTCCATTTTAGAATATTCCCCATTGATTTCAAAATTTTCAGAGTAGAATAAATAATGCTCCTTGACTGCATTCAAAGCGTAATGACTGTTGGTGGGAATACAAATCAGAAATTCTCCCGTAAGCGGGTCGGAAGTAGAGGTAACAACGGTTTTGTTTGTTTTTAAATCAATCACCTCAAATAATGCTTCTAAAGGTTTTTCATCTTTATTGTCGAGAATTTTTCCCTTGAAATAAGTAACAGGCAAAGGACGTAATGATTCGGGTAATTCAAACCAATATAAATCCAATCCGCCAAAACCGCCCTTTTTGCTGGAAGAAAAAAAGGCTTTATCTCCTCTTGCATTCACGATTAAATTAAATTCATTGGCAACAGTGTTGATTGGATAACCCATATTTATAGGCTCGCTCCATTGACCGTCTTCCTGTAAAGTACTGTAAAATATATCTTCCCCTCCCAATCCTTTGTGTCCTGTAGATGCAAAGTAGAGTGTAACACCGTCCGGATGCAAAAAAGGAGAAATTTCATCCTTCATGGTATTAATAGGAGCGCCCAAATTGACAGGTTCGCTAAATACTCCCTCCTCCAACATGGTTGTCTCCCAAATATCCACATTTCCCACCCCTCCGGGACGATTGCTTGCAAACAGAATCGTTTTTCCGTCCGCCGAAAAGGTGGGTTGAGATTCCCAATATCGCGTATTGACAGGTTTCCCGAAATTTCGCGGTTTAGACCATATCTCTCCTACTCTTTTCGACCAATATAAATCACAACTCCCCATTCCGTCATCTCTGTCGCAAGCTGTAAAAATCAGATATTTTCCGTCCGGAGAAATACATTGAGCGCCTTCGTTGTAGGGCGTATTAATAGGTCGTCCTACGGGCGTTCTTTTCGACCATTCGCCATTTATTTTTCGGCTAATATAAAAATCTTCCTCTTCTTTACAATTCAAACATTTTGTTTTACTGTCCGCAGGACGACGAACCGTAAAAATCAACTCCGATTCATCCGCCGTTAACGTGGGCAAATATTCCGACCATGAAGAATTAATGTTTTTCCCCATATTCTGTGGAGTAATTAATAACGAATCCTTCATTATTTTTGCTCGCCATAAACAAAGTTCATAACTGGAATAGTTCCCTCCGCTTTCTCCGCTCGGACGTTTCGCGAAAAAGATTTCAAAATATTTAACCGCCTGTTCAGGATTTCCACAATTCATATATTCGTATGCCGCCGCAAGATATATTCTGGGAGCATGGTCGGCGTCTATATTAAACACTTTCTGATAATAAAAACAAGACTGTTCGCAATCTCTTAACAAAGAATAACTCTCAGCGATTAAAGTATAGGCTTCCACAAAGGAAGGATCCTCTTTCACCGCAATTTTACCGTATGCAATTGCCTCGGTAAAATTGCGATTGGACAGTTCTTTGTACGCTTTCTTAAATTCTTTTATTGCCTTTTTATTTGTAGACGTTGATACAGTTTGCGCATAACCATAGTTTGCAAACAAAACAACAGCGAATCCCAATATAGCGTACCATTTTTTCATTTCTTTTTCTTTTAATGCCGAATGAACAATTTTTTAAATACGATATGTTCCTTTGTTTGTATTTTTGTTATATAAATCCCTGATGACAAATTGTTGGTATTAATATCTATTGTTGAAGAATGTATGGTTTCGGATTTAATACACTGTCCATTTATCGTATAGATGTTGTATGATTGTATTTCCGCATCGGCTTTTATCGTAACAATATCATCTCCCGGATTTGGATAGATTGTAACTGTTACCGCTTCTTGTTGGAGATTGTCAATACCCGTACCATTTTTAAAGGGGTCGTAGCCATTAAGCGTTTCAGCGCCTGTTCCGATAGGGTCTAACCAATATTCCAAACAATTCTGACCGGCATTGTTCCCATTTTTCCATGAATAGGCAATTTTACCAAACCAATCCGAACCACCATTCTGAGATATTCCCTGACATTTAGCAAGTCCGCCTTCCAATTGTCCAACTACCTGTTCCAACACATTAAACAATGCACTTCCCGAAGAACCGGCTTCCGTTATTCCTGTATCCCAAGAGGAAACCAACCAATGTGTATTTTTAGGAAATGAACGGTTGTCATCGTCCCAGTTTGAACTGTCTAACAACTTACTGTTCTTCGATATTTTTTTCCTGTCTCCGGAAGGATGATGAATACAAACCGTACTTGCTACAGCAATATTCCGACGGTCCCAACCGGCATAATAGGTTTGAAATTCTTTTGTCGGAGTATCGTTCAGCAACAACAGCGCAAAATCAGAATGAACATGTCTTGCCAACAAAGTCGAACCATTGATTGAATACATTTTCTTTTCAGTGTTTGAATCACATTCTGTCGATTCATAGTTGAACACAAATACAAATTTCGACACTTCCGCATCTGTATTTATACAGTGATTTGCCGTTAACAGATATGGTTTTCCATCTTGAACCGTATTATTAATCAATGTTCCGGAACAACGCGCGCTGTTGATATTTAAAATCAATACAACTGACCTCTTCGCATTGGGATACATATCTCCAAGACTGCAATTAGCATCTACATTACAACTTTGAGAACTGCCATATCTTCCCTGTTTAAAAAAGAAATCCTTATATCCGTGAACTATTGTTGAAAGATTTAAAACGCCCAAACCATAATCCTGCGGAGCTTCATAATATTCTAATACAATCGCATCTCCCGGCAATAATGCAGTGGCAAAATTGCCCCACTGATTATTATTTTCTGCCGTAAAGGACCCCATAAGATATGATTTATCTTCCGTATAAATAAAAAGATTGGAATGAGGGGGAATATAAAAATTGTCAAAAACCAAATTCAAAGAGTATGCTCCGGTAGATTGTACAGCCATTCGCCACAGTCTTGCTCCATTCGGCAAGGTCTCCCATATACCGGCATTCTTTAAATCGTAATGAACGGGAATCTCTTTTCCAAAAATAAATCCATCCTCTTTTGACGCAGCAGAGACCTCCTCTTTCAACAACATTTCATGATTCAAGCGGGGCAACAATTCCACGTCAATTGGAGACAAAGATAATCCTTTCTTAAAACTGTATGGCTTTCCTCCATGACTGATTTGCGCCGACAAGGAGAACATACTCGCACATAACAAACCCGCACATACTATTATTTTACATTTCTTGTACATAAACTTTATCTTCTAAATATAAAAATTAATGCTTTGAATTAGAATAATGCATTTGTAAAACAGACTTCAGAAAATTTGCATTATCTATACATTCGTAAAATGGTACGTATTATTTTAAGATATTCAACTCTTTTCCTACTTTAATAAACGCATTAATCGCTTTGTCCAATTGATTTGTTTCATGTGCAGCCGACAACTGAACACGAATACGCGCCTGGTCTTTAGGAACAACAGGATAACTGAATCCAATGACATAAATACCTTCTTCCAGCAATCTGTCCGCAAATTTTCCCGCCAATGTAGCATCGTAAAGCATGACGGCACAGATAGCGGACTGAGTAGGTTTTATATCAAATCCCGCGGCTTTCATCTTCGTGATAAAATAGTCGGTATTGGCATGAAGTTTATCCTGTAACTGATTGGTTTCGTCCATCATTTCAAACATTCGGATTCCTGCCGCCGCAACCATTGGAGGAATAGAATTGGAAAACAAATAAGGTCTTGAACGCTGACGAAGCATTTCAATGATTTCCTTTTTACCCGTAGTAAAACCGCCTATTGCGCCGCCAAACGCTTTTCCCAACGTTCCGGTAATGATTTCAACTTTACCACGACAATTGTGCAATTCCGTAACTCCTCGTCCCGTATTTCCTACAACGCCTGCAGAATGGCTTTCATCTACCATGACCATAGCGTCATATTTAGCGGCAAGAGAAAGTATTTCCTGCAAAGGCGCCACATTTCCGTCCATGGAAAAAACGCCGTCCGTTACAATTAAACGGAAACGACATTTTTGTGCTTCCTGTAATTGTTTTTCCAAATCTTTCATGTCCGCATTGGCATAACGAAAGCGTTGAGCCTTACATAAACGAACGCCGTCTATAATGGAAGCGTGGTTTAATGCGTCGGAAATAATACAATCTTCTTCCGTTAATAGAGGTTCAAATACGCCTCCGTTGGCGTCAAAACAGGCTGCATATAAAATGGTATCTTCCGTGCCGAAAAAGTGAGCAATTTTGGCTTCCAACTCTTTGTGCAAATCCGAAGTTCCACAAATGAAACGTACCGAAGCCATACCATACGCACGTTCTTTCAAACATTCGGTAGCGGCTTCTACCAATTCTTTATTATTTGCCAATCCCAAATAATTATTAGCGCAAAAGTTTAATACTTCTTTTCCGGTGTTGATTTTTATCTGCGAAAACTGCGATGAGATTAGAATACGTTCATTTTTATAGGTTCCGGATACCTTTATTTCTTCTATCTGTTGTGCAAGATGCTTTTGAAACTTATTGTACATGTTCTTTTATTTTAATTGTTACTTGAATGAATGTTGCAAAGATAACATTTTTAAAGCAGATAATAATAAAAATAACTCACTAATTTACTCAAAGATTATATCTGTCAGTAAACGAAGACGAAAGAAAGAAGGGGCGAAAGGGCGAAAGGGCGAAGGGACGAGATAGGCAAGCCACGAAATTGTCTACACTGTGATTCTTTTGATTTAAATGATTCCTATGATTGTTAATTAGTGGACAAGTTTCTGCTTGTTGCTTGTCTCTTCCTCCTTTTTTGTCTGAATCAGGATTCACAGGATGAAAGGATGAACAGGATTAAAAAAAACGGAGAATGGAGTCAATTCCCGTTAGGGAATATCTCTCGGTAGAAAATGAAATGAATATATTATTTGCATTCCATTAGGAATGTACCCAAAAAAGGACATAAACCCATTAAAAACAAATTGCTCATAGCAAATACATTCACCCAAATACATAACGAATAGGTTGCATTTATAGAGAATGCAGATATTGCGTGTTTTTTTTTATTTTCTACCAAAAGATATTCCTTAATGAGAATAAAAAAATCTGCAAGAATACGTAAAGACCATTAGGCACTAATCGTTATTTAATCCTGTAAATCCTGATTCAGACAATTTGGGGTCGCTGCAAGAGCGACCCCTACATGTCTACTTGTTATAGGGCGAATGCTATTCGCCCCTACTGTTTTACAATCTTTCCTTGACGGTTTTCTTTTTCCGTTCCTACATGATATATATACATACCCGATGCGATATTATTTACCGACACTATCTCCCTATTATTTACTTCTTTACGAATTAACACCTTCCCTTGCATATCGTAAAGCGTAAATACCGCATGAACAACATTCTCCGGCAGGACAATAGTGATATTATCCGCAGCAGGATTGGGATAAATACTCATTGTAGATGCTTCCCCGTTTGTTATACCTACGCCATCCTCAAAGGTTGCGACAAAGATTGTATCTTG
>JAISDH010000325.1 GCA_031264975.1 Bacteroidales bacterium | reverse complement strand
TACCTTTTCAGAACTGCATAGCCGTTCAATTTGCTATCATATTAATCATTCAAATCACATAAATCACAGTTCAGACAGAAGGGGGAGAAAGGGACAAGGAACAAAGAACAAGCAAAAATTTATCCACTAATAAACACTTACAAAACAGGCGCTTTGCTTTTAATCACAGACCACGCTATTCGGGAGGTAAAAAGGGTTAACCCTTTTCGAAAAAGGGTTAACCCTTTTGAGTAAAAAGGTTAACCCTTTTGGGTAAAAGGGATAACCCTTTTTGAAAAAAGGATAACCCTTTTGAGCGAAATGAGTAACCCTTTTGAGCAAAGAGGATAACCCTTTTTGAATGAAGGAAATAACCCCTTTTGAAAATCGAACTTGCATTTGCTTATCCAAAGCGATAAACAGACTTACAACAGAGGCGTATTGAAAGCGAAAATCCTGTTCTCAAAGCCACGCAAACGTCATTGTTTGAGGATTGAGAAAAGCAGGAGATTCTCGTTTTGAAAACAACTTTTTTGAACTGTAATATAGTTGAATGTAAAAGAAAGAAAAAAACAAAATCGAATTTTAGTGGGTTGGTAGAGAAAAAAAGTAGTATCTTTGCAGCCTGAAAAAGGGGTGCCTTGCGTGCGGCTGAGATTAGACCCTCTGAACCTGATGTGGATAATTCCAACGAAGGGATTTTTCGTTGTTCACTATTCTTGTTTATTCCTGTCTACTCTGTTAACCAGCCGTTAAGGTTTTCTCTTTTCTTTATAAATTATAATAAAGTATGGAAACATATCCTGTTGTTTTAACGATTGCAGGTTCCGATAGCGGAGGCGGAGCGGGGATTCAGGCGGACTTGAAAACAATGTCTGCGTTGGGCGCTTTTGGTACGTCGGCAATTACTGCCGTTACCGTGCAAAATACGCTTGGAGTGAAAGCGATTCACAGCATGCCTTTGGACATATTAAAGGCGCAAATAGACGCGGTTATGACTGATTTCACTGTGAGAGCCGTTAAAATCGGTATGGTTGATAACCTTGACGTTGTTTCTGTTATTGTCAATGCCATCAGGGAATATAAACCGCCTTACGTTATTGTAGACCCCGTAATGGTCGCAACAAGCGGTGATATTCTCATTCATGACAATGCCATTGGCAAGATGAAAAAAGACCTTTTCCCTCTTACCGATATTATCACGCCCAATATAAGCGAAGCCTCTATTTTACTGGGAAATGTTATCAATAATGTAGCGGAAATGCAATCGGCAGCGGAAATGTTATGTCTTTCCTTTGGGTGCAAGTCTGCTTTGCTAAAGGGGGGACACCTGGAAGCTGTTGATATGACAGACGTTTTGTGGATAGCTGATGAAGAAAAGGCATATACTTTTTCTTCAAAACACATTCTAACAAAGAACTTACATGGAACGGGATGTTCGTTGTCTTCTGCTATTGCTACCTTTTTGGCTTTTGGAGAACCGATTACCCAGGCAGTACAACATGCAAAAGAATATGTTTCATCTGCTATCGAAGCAGGAAAGAATGTAATTGTGGGGCAGGGTAACGGACCCATAAACCACTTTTTTGACCCGAAGAAATTAAAGAAAATTAATATAAATTCATAATTCATAAATTAAATCATCATGAAAAGTTTTTCATTCAAAACAATCGTATTTATTGCTATCCTTGGGTTAGCTGTCATCTTTGGATTAATGTTTGGTATGCCTATGTATAATGTTTGGCAGCAGGAAATGACAGGGAAAGCCGAGTTTTCGCGGGCGGAACAAAACAGAAAAATCAAGGTAGAAGAAGCAAAAGCAGAAAAAGAAAGCGCTTCTTTTCGTGCGGAAGCCGAAATTATTCGTGCGGAAGGCGTGGCAAAAGCCAATGAAATTATTGGCGGAAGTTTAAAAGACAACAAGGATTATCTCACCTATCTCTGGATTCAGGCGTTGTACGATGAGAGTAATTCTGTCATTTATGTTCCAACCGAAGCGAACTTGCCTATTTTGGAGGCTACAAGGATGCAAAATAAATAACAATGACCGCACAAATAATAATAAACAGTCTACAATATCTGTCGGATGCGAACAAGGCGCGTTCCATGCAGGGATTTTTTAAAACCGGTAAAGGAGAATATGCCGAAGGCGATATTTTTTGGGGAATTATAGTTCCCAAAGTAAGACAGGTAGCGAGTATTTATTACGATATTTCTCTGAAGAATATCAAACAATTAATCAAACATCCTGTTCACGAAGTGCGTTTATGCGCCCTGTTGATTTTGGTGGAGCAATTTAAAAAGGGAAGTAAGGAAGAGAAAGACACGATTGTAGACTTTTATTTGTCCAATATAAAGTACGTTAACAATTGGGACTTGGTTGATTTAAGTTGTTATCATTTATTGGGAAAATATTTAATGGATAAACCGAAGGATATTCTTTACAAATTTGCAAGGAGTTCAAAGATATGGAAACAGCGTATTGCCATTGTCAGCACATTGGCATTTATTCGTTCCAATGATTTTGAAGACGCATTGGCTTTATCGGAAATGTTGCTCAAACAAACCCATCCTTTAACTCATAAGGCAACAGGCTGGATATTGAGAGAAATAGGCAAATACGATGAAAGCCGTATGATTGATTTCCTCAAAACATACTATGAGAAAATCCCGCGGACAGTTATACGTTGTGCGATTGAGAAATTACCTGAAAAAGACAGAAAGAATATATTAAAAGGAAAATTTGAACAGTCATGAATATAAAAGTTAATAATAAGACGTACGAGCTAAAAGACAATTGCAATCTGGTTGACGTATTGGAGACAGCTCGAATTACAAACAAATTCGGAATTGCCATTGCCGTAAATAACGTAGTCGTTTCTAAAAAGGAATGGGAGAAATATATAGTTAAGGATAAGGATAATATTCTTATTATTAACGCCATATTTGGAGGATAAGCAGTGCGATTAATTGTTATAACGCATCCTGACCCTGTTGCAGAGGAATTGGTGAAAATAAATGCGCTGTTTGACGCAGGAATGGAGATTTTGCATATAAGGAAACCGAAGTCTTCAAAGGAAGAATATATGGAATTGCTCAATGGGATTCATCCAAAATATCATGCGCAAATTAAGATACATGAGTTTTTTGAATTAACCGATTCTTATGCGCTGTTGGGGGTTCATCTCAATGCTCGGAACACTTCTTACAGCGGGAAAACCAAAGTGAACATAAGCAAATCCTGTCATACGATAGAAGAATTGGAACAGATAGCGGGATATGATTATGTGTTTTTAAGTCCGATTTTCGATAGTATTTCCAAGGCGGGTTATGTTGCAAAGTTCAGTAATGAGATGTTGCAAAAGGCGTCGGCAGAGGGAATCATAAACGAAAAGGTCATTGCTTTGGGAGGAATTGACGAAAAAACGCTTCCTTTATTGACAAAATACCCATGGGGAGGCGCTGCCGCTTTGGGCAGTATCTGGAATGGAGAAGACGTTGTAACCAATTATCTTAAATTAAAAGCGAGATGACAGAAGAACAACAGCGTGCTTTCCCCTTTCAGTTCATTACTCACAGGACGGAAAGCTATACTTATTATCAATCGGCAGAAATGGCGCTTCGGGGAGGCTGCAAATGGATTCAGTTGCGAATGAAAGACGTTTGTATGGAAGAAGTAAAGGAAGTTGCACGGCAATTAAAACCATTATGTAAGGCGCATCATGCGGTTTTTGTGCTGGACGATTATGTTGAACTGTGCAGGGAAATCAAAGCCGACGGCGTACATTTGGGCAAACAGGACATGTCACCTCAAAAGGCGCGGGAAATATTGGGCGACAAATCCATTATCGGTAGCACGTGCAATACGTATGAAGATATTCTTCTGCAAACGCTCTCTCCTGTAGATTACATCGGTTTGGGTCCCTTTCGGTATACGTCGACAAAAGCCAATCTCAGTCCGGTTTTGGGAATAACGCAATATCAAACCATTCTCAGCAAATGCAGTCAAGCAGGGATTCGCATACCCATTGTTGCCATTGGGGGAATCACCCTTGGAGATATTCGGGCGATAGGACAGACAGGAGTAAGGGGCTTTGCTTTTTCGGGGGCAATCCTGCAGGCAAACAATCCCATGGAAGAAACGGAAAAAATATTGAATGAAATAAAAACATATCAAATAAATCTATCATAAATGGATAAACTAATTATAGGAGGCAAAGAGTTTTCTTCCCGTCTCTTTATCGGAACGGGAAAATTCAGTTCAAACGAAATGATGGGAAAAGCCATTCTTGCGTCAGGAACAGAAATGGTTACCGTTGCCATGAAACGCATCAATATGGAGAACGAAAATGACGATATGCTTAAACATATCAAGTTTTCTCATATTCAACTGTTGCCGAACACTTCGGGAGTTAGGGACGCCAAAGAAGCTGTTTTCGCGGCTCAACTGTCGCGCGAGGCTTTTGAAACTAATTTTATCAAGTTGGAAATTCATCCCGACCCAAAGTATCTTTTAGCCGACCCTATCGAAACATTAAAGGCGACAGAGGAGTTGGCAAAATTAGGCTTTGTTGTCTTGCCCTACATTCAGGCAGACCCTGTTCTCTGTAAACGTTTGGAAGAGGCAGGCGCGGCTACAGTCATGCCTTTAGGGTCTCCGATAGGAACAAACAAAGGATTAAAGACCAAAGATTTGTTGGAGATAATTATCGAACAAAGTACTATTCCCGTTATTGTGGACGCAGGGATAGGAGCGCCAAGTCATGCAGCGGAAGCGTTTGAAATGGGCGCTGACGCTGTCCTGGTAAATACGGCGATTGCAATAGCGGAAAATCCCGAACAGATGGCGTCCGCATTTAAAATGGCGTCCCTTGCCGGACGTATGGCATACGAAGCAAAATTGGGGACGACAAGCAAACAGGCAGAAGCAAGCAGTCCGCTAACTTTATTTTTAGACGAATAAGAAACAAAGCAATAAATTATGGAAAGTAAAATAACAAGAACTCCTTTTCCCAACTCAAGGAAAATATATGTCAAAGGAAAGATGTTTGATATTCGGGTACCGATGCGAAAAATCAAGTTAACCCCGACCGTAACAGAACAAAATGGAGAAAAGACATATCATGACAACGGCTATGTAACAATATACGATACAAGCGGACCCTTTTCAGACCCGGAACAGGAAATCAATTTGCAAAAGGGATTGCCCCGTATTCGCGAACAGTGGATAGAACAAAGAGGCGATGTTGCACGTTTATCCGCGTTGTCTTCCGAATATGGCAGAGCGCGGTTAGAAGATAAAAGTTTGGATTATCTACGTTTTGAGCATAAGCATTTCCCTTATCAAGCAAAAGAAGGGCGGCAGTTAACCCAAATGTATTATGCCAAAAAGGGAATCATCACTGCCGAAATGGAATTTGTCGCTATTCGCGAAAACATGAACAATGAGGAGCTGGGTATTAAGACGCATATTACCCCCGAATTTGTACGGCAGGAAATTGCTGCAGGACGCGCCATTATTCCGGCAAATATAAATCATGCCGAGTGCGAACCCATGATTATTGGTCGCAATTTTCTTGTGAAGATTAACACGAATATTGGTAATTCCGCCATTTCGTCGGGTATTGAGGAGGAAGTAGAGAAGGCGGTGTGGAGTTGCAGATGGGGAGGAGATACTTTGATGGACCTTTCCACCGGAAATAATATTCATGAAACCCGCGAATGGATTATTCGCAACTGTCCGGTACCCTTGGGAACTGTTCCTATTTATCAGGCATTGGAGAAAGTCAGTGGAATTATTGAAGACCTGACTTGGGAGCTTTACAAGGACACGCTTATTGAGCAGTGCCAGCAGGGGGTTGATTATTTTACAATCCATGCGGGCTTATTGCGCAAACATATTCCTTATGCCAACGAACGCTTAACAGGGATAGTGTCAAGAGGCGGTTCTATTATTGCCCGGTGGATGCAAATAAACAAAGAAGAGAATTTTCTCTATACCCATTGGGACGAGATATGCAGGATATTGGCGCAATATGATGTTGGGGTTTCCATTGGAGACGGTTTGCGTCCGGGTTCCATTCATGATGCGAACGACAAAGCGCAATTTGGAGAGTTGGAAACAATGGGAGCATTAACTGAAATTGCATGGAAACACAATGTACAGGTGATGATTGAAGGACCAGGTCATATTCCATTGCAGAAAATCAAAGAAAATGTCGACAAACAACTATGCGATTGTTTTGAAGCTCCTTTCTATACATTGGGACCATTGGTAACGGATATTTCGCCCGGGTACGACCATATTACATCTGCCATTGGCGCCGCCTTGATTGGCTGGTATGGAACGGCAATGCTTTGTTACGTAACGCCGAAGGAACATTTAGGTTTACCGGATAAAGAAGATGTAAGAACGGGAGTTATCACCTATAAAATAGCGGCACATGCAGCTGATATAGCAAAAGGACATCCGGGAGCAGAAGTAAGGGACAATGCTTTGAGTAAAGCGCGTTTTGAGTTTCGGTGGAAAGACCAGTTCAATTTATCCTTAGACCCCGAACGCGCAAAAGAATATTTCATGGCTCG